>QIDY01000332.1 GCA_003228495.1 Nitrospirota bacterium | reverse complement strand
GCACAGAGATCACCAAGGCCTGGGGTCACGAGTCGAAACGGTCCACCACGTTCAAGAGGAAAGGGTCCACCATCCTGCTCGTACAACAGAATACCGAAATCCCTTGCTTGCTCAATCGTCAAGCATGCTGAGTACTTTCCATCCTGAGAATAAAAGGTTACATGATCGGCACCGGCCTGAATGGTCACAACATCAAGTATCGCTTGAACTTTAATTCCAGTCCCTCGCATGTTCGCCATAACGGTCCCGATATCAGGAATATGATAACCCTGGGCCAACTTCCTCAAATGGGTTCGAGTAAACCGCAGAGGTTGCTTAATGTCTCCCTCCAGAACCACCGCAGGCCCATCTGAAGATTCGTTAGCCGTTATGCCTTTAATCAAAGCCGTTAACATTTCATTCATGGGAGTCGGCACGCCAAATTCCTGACCGCGCTTCACAATATAGCCATTCAACTCATCGATTTCTGTCGGGCGTCCCGCCTTCCAATCATCATACATCGACGTATGAATATCTCGCAGTTCTTGCGACCACTTCACCACCTTTTCCGGCATATCCCCGTCCAAGGGCACACGATGAGCAGCCATGGCCACCGCGGAGACTTCACGCACAACCGTCGCCATCACCGGTTCCAGCTCGGGAGCATCCAACGCTTTGGCCACATGATCGTTCAGCACCACCGTGAGAGGATTAAACACACAATTCCAACACATCTTCTCCCACTTGGCCTTGCGAATATCATCACTGATAAAGCATGGAATCCCTGCCTCTTTAAAAAGATCAACAATCTGTGAAAGGCGTGGCGTGTCCAATCCCATCAGCTCCCCGACTGTTACCACCCCTTTTTTATAATGGTCAATCACGCCGGGCTCCACAATTTTGGCATAAATAAATGCCACGCCTCCAACAATGCGTTCTCGTCCAAACCGCATCTTCAACGTATCTTCAATCGTGACCCCGTTTTGTAACGTTAAAATCGTCGTGTCCGGTGTTAGAATGGGTTCAAGCTGATCCATTGCTTCATTCAGGTCATACGCCTTCACACCCAAGATGATCAGATCCGGCTGCGGTAAGTCTTGAGGGTTAGAAGATGACTGCGGATGGACCGTAAAACTCTCGCCAATGGCGCTCCGAATCGTCAGGCCATTTTTGGCGACGGCTGCTTGAGTTCTGGGTCGTAACAAAAAAGAAACATTCGAATGCTTCCGCGCCAAATGCGCTCCAAAATACCCACCAACCGCCCCAGCCCCTACTATCATTATCTCTTTCATTCGCATTCTATCTCCCATGATTGATCAGATCAAAAATTGGTGTATAGAGAATTCATCAGTTTAAAGCAATGGGATCATTACCGCGAAGCTTTTTCCTGTACAGGTAGGGAAGGAGAATCTATCATTTTTGTCATTCCCGACATTTTTCATCGGGAATCTATCTTGGTTTTTTGGGAATGAATGTCCGCTTCCGGAACCATGACCAACGGGATGGAAATTCGTTAGCCTCTATTTGAACCCCTCAATAATATACTTGGTTTTTTTTCTTCAAAGTCGAAAGTATAACCAAAGGACTATTATTGAGGGAATGTGCCTAGCTAGCTCGCATTTCGGAAACAACTATTCCAGGCAACGTTTTTATTTTTTTCTGCTTCAGCTACTCGCCAAATTTGATAAGGGAGGAATACCCCACCAAAGGCCTCAGATAATTTTCAATCAAAACTATAATGAGCTTAGATAAATCGCCAAGGTGAATAATAGAATTTCCATCACTCATATTTCAATTGCCTAACCAGAGATAAGCTTCCCCAATGCTCTGGTACTCTTCGGCACCGACGAGAACTATGCGAGACTTCTCAAAATTTTTCAAGGAGAATAGGAAAAGCGGAACAGAGGAAAACAGCAAGCTTCATTCAGAAGGGAGATGTTTCACTGAGATGACTTGTGCATCGAGATACAATTCTAACCCGGCACCTTCCTGGGGATGATCAAACCCTTGGTTGAGTTTCTGTCCAATCGCCGTCAGCTGGAAATATTTCCCCCAGTTACTCGTCTGCTCAGGGATTGTCACGGACTCTGTGACGGTCATAAGAAGATCATCCTTCCCATCTTCTCCTAACTGAGAATCCGCAGAATCTCTATCATAAAACGAAAAGGCCACCTTGACGACAATTTTCTCATTGGAAGGATTGCTCCATTGTGTCCACACTTCAAAAGTCTTTAAGTCATTATTATGGAACTGTCCGATTTCATTTAACCCAAGAGGGAGGGGGTAAGCTTGGCGGTTCAAAAAGGTAGGACTCGCCCAGAGAACAGTAAAAGACAAACCGATAGAGAGAATGCACGAAAGAAGAAACAGGAAAACACGTAATCGGGACCGCACCAGATTACCTCCCCTGTATGTTGAGTTTCTTTTTTTAAGTATCGCTCCATTTCATCAACTTTGCAATACTCGCCCTTAATCGCTTCTTCTCGGCAGGTTTTCAATAACACTTTAGTGGTAAGTCCAAAGCATTCTAGGAAAAACTAAATTTCTAATCCTGAATAGACAACAAAAAAGTTCCAGAAGAAAGGTCAGGTCCCCACCACCTGGATGATTTTGGATTAGATGACTTACTTTTTCCAGTTAAAGCCGGAGGCGGACGCAAGAGAGCGGGGAGTTTGTAGACCGGTGAGGCGACGGTCGCCAATGGTCCAGGTTGGATAACTGCGGATTTTCTCAGCTGCACAAGCTTTGGTGAGAGCACTGCCACGGCCCCCAGAGCTGCACTCGACATAAGGTAGCCGCTTGGCCGAGGCTTCGAACATAGCCTTCTGCTCCTGGCAACGAGGACACCAGTAGGCTCCATAAAATTTGACACCCGTGTTAGCCAGATGAGTAGCCAATGCCTGAAGCTGGGGATCTTCGGGACCCGCCGCAGCATCAAACACACCGCTATAGTGCAAATGCAAGCCCCCAACAAGTAGGGCCGCAATCACGAGCGCTTCCTTCAACGAAGTCAACCAGTTAGGAGGCTGCCGAACGAGCGTGAGGATCATAATGATGGTAATGATGGTGAAGGAGACAAGGCAATAAGGACAGGTGGCCTCAATCTCTATTACCGAAACAACGGTGAGATAGGCACTAATCGCAAACCCGCAGACCGCGACGAACACTAATATTGTCCAGCTACCGAGTTTCTTGCGGCCACGCCAAATCAGCCGCGCCATCACCAAATAGGTAAGCAAGCCCCAGAAAGCCATCGGCATGCCGAGCAGGGTCGACCATCGACTGGCCTGGACCAAGTCGCATCCGGAGCCCTCGATACAGAAGGCCGGATGGGCCTCAAACCACGCAACATAGGTAAGATACGTCGTGAGGAGAATTCCGACTCCCGCAAGCCCGAGCAGAATCATATCCAGTGCTGCCGTTGACTTGGGGCTGCGAGTCGGAGAATGACCCGAAGGGCTGGATTCAGATTCGGAAATTACAGACTGCTGCCGTTTACTCCGCTTGGCCATTGGTTATTCCTTTGTCAGCTGCAACTGATGAAAATTTGCAAAGTTTCTGTTCAAGTCTTTGAAAAGGAATATCAAAACCCTAGGGAGAAAGCAATGAGACCGATCTCCCAGTAAGTCACAATGAGTGGCTACAATTTCAAGCAAGACGCGTTTGAAGTGTCGTGATACTATGAGTAAAGACCTCCGAAACACACAACTTACGTCTAGGCGGACCGCAAACAAATGAAAAAACCGATCAACATCCTTGCCGGAGAAAACATCCCCTATGTGAAAGAGGCTTTCGAGAAACTGGGCAACATCACGTTCCTACCTGGCCGAGCCATTACCGCAACTGCCCTTAAAAACACCCATGTCTTACTTGTGCGATCAATTACCAAGGTCGATGAAGCCTTATTGCAAGGCAGTCCCGTGAAATTTGTCGGAACCGCGTCCGCAGGAGTTGATCATATCGATACGTCATACCTCAACGCCCAAAACATCGCGTTCGCCTCGGCCACTGGGGCAAATGCCAATTCGGTAGCCGAATACATCATCGCGTCCTTGCTGCTCCTCGCAAAACAGCACAGCTTTGGGCTTGAGGGAAAAACCATCGGTATTGTGGGAGTGGGGAACATCGGCAAGCTGGTCAAACAGAAAGCCGAGGCACTAGGTTTGCACCCTGTCCTCAATGATCCACCCTTAGCCGAAACGGGCCAGTTTGATCACTGCTCGTTAGAAGAAACCCTCGACTGCGATGTCGTCACGCTACATACGCCCTTAACGACCAAGGGACATCATCCAACGTACCATTTACTCAACAAGCACACGTTCAAATGGCTGAAGCCCTCAGCCATCTTCATCAATGCCGCCCGGGGAGAAGTTGTCGACACAGACGCACTATTGAACGCGATCACACACAAGCGAATCGGCCCGACAGTCCTCGACGTATGGGAGCACGAACCCGATATCGATTGGAACCTCTTCGAAGCCGTTAATCTCGGAACCCCCCATATCGCCGGCCACTCCCTCGATGGCAAAGCCAATGGCACCTTCATGATCTACACGGCGCTGTGCAAACATCTGAGTATAGAACCCACCTGGACTCCGTTGCAGTCCCTTCCTCTGCCGATTGTACCCTCAATCAAAATGAACACCGAACATCAGCCCGATGAAGAGCAAATACGAGAGATAGTCACAAATGTGTATGATTTAGAGGCCGATTTTCATCGAATGCAAAAATTACTGACCGCCGCTCCCGAAGAAAGACCAAAATTGTTCGACGAACTCCGCAAGCACTATCCGGTTCGTCGAGAATTCTACAGAACCACTGTAAAACTTCTCAAGCACAGGAATAAACTGCAACAGATGATAACGGAATTAGGGTTTTCAGAAATCAGCGAGGAACCATAAAAGGCTACACCACGCCGTCTCTCCCCGCAAACAACTCTAGTGTAGATTATATTGCAACTCAGACACGCCAACTCCACTCGGCCCACGGAAGAGGATAATTGGAAGAGGGTAAAAAATGGGCCTGACACTTTTAGCTTTCTCGTTTTATACCATTCCTAAACCTTTTCGCGTATCTTATTTCGCCCCGGCAAACTGCAGCTGGCGCCAGGCTTCATAGGCCAAGACTGCAACCGCATTACTTAAATTTAAACTGCGGCAGTCAGGCCGCATCGGAATGCGCAAGAGGTGCGTAGGGGGAAGAACGTCTAGGAAATAAGTGGGCAGACCCCGCGTTTCTGGACCAAATACCAACGCATCGCCAGGCTCAAATAACACATCATGATAGGCCCTTTGACCCTTGGTCGTAATGCCAAATATTCGAATAGGATTTCTAGCCGTCAAATAATCTTGCCACGTAGGATAATCTTTCATACGGGCCAGCTCATGATAATCCAACCCGGCGCGACGAGCGCGCTTGTCATCTAATTCAAAGCCCAACGGGTGAATCAGATGCAAGCCAAATCCTGTATTGGCACAGAGGCGAATGACATTCCCTGTATTTGGGGGAATTTCGGGTTCGTAAAGAACAATGTCCAACATGGGTTGTCACCCCGAAACACGATCAATACACATTCTAAATTCGCTCAGAAGTGCCAGCCAGTTCAATAATCATCTCCATGCCCCCCTTGTTTCACTTCACGGATAGTCCAATCTACTGCTTCTCGGAATTCTTGGAGATGTGGATCATGAGAATGATCGGTCCAGATATGTTGCTCTAATCGAAGTAACATTGGTAAGGCTTGCATATCCGGAGCCTTCCCCAAAGCCCAGACCAATTCTGTCCGCACACGGATATCGAGAGTCGAGTCCGCCACCATCTTCATATAGAGCAAAGTGTGCTGACTGTTGCCAGTCGCCGCGGCAATCATCCCAAGACCCTTGGCAGCAGCAGTTTGGAGTTGCAGATCTGATCCATCTTGTAGAATTGGAAGTAAATGAGATTGTGCACGAAGGCCAAAAAACCCTAAAGCTTCGGCGGCTTCCCTGGCTACTGGACCATCTCGAAGCTTTGCCAAGAGTACCGGATACCCCTTATCCGCCTGAGTTTCCCCTAATAACTTAATAATCAAACGCTGTCGAGAAACCTGGGTATCCGGATGGTTTAAGACGTGTAGTAATCGATTGACATGACCCCATTCCGCTGCCAGTAAAACCGGAAAATCGTACAGGCGAAAGAACTGCTTCACGCATTCCCTTGGCTTTAAGGTCCCGGCTATTTGCACGACTTCCTTCATCGTGGAAACACTTTCGGAATAAATAAATCGATCTACGTTTTTCCAGGGGATAACTTCTCGGTGATAGGAATAGGCAATCTGACAGGGAGGTCCAAACCCTGGGGCCTTTCGTAAGGAAGACCTTGAAATATCCCGAGGAGAAAAGCTTTTTTTCTCTGGAAGAGACTGACAATCTACCTGAAGCCATAGACCGTCGGGAGAATGAGTGGAGGCACGCACCACGCTATAGCCCATCCTCTCCAGGCGGGGTTGAAGTGCTGCAATAATGAATGCTGGATTAATGAAGTTCTGAGTCGGACCTATTTCAACAGAGATTCCCACTCGTGAGGTATCAGATAAACCTGGAAGAGGAACCCGGGAATGACGTAGATCGCTCAGTTGAGCCACAGCATTTTCACCCAATGCCAACAAACACCAGGCGCCGATAACGACCTTGGTCCATTTATTGATACGGAAGGCTCTCACTTTCGACACCAGCCTTCGGAACTCATGCCACTAAAGTACGTCCATCTTCCAAGGCAATCAAGAAGCACTTGTCCGTGTATTTCTTCTCTGATGGTTAGTGAAATTCTTTCTTAGGTTTCACAATACCCCAGCTCGGTTCTTTTCACTATGTTCCGGATGGTAGAATACTAGCCCTGTTTTGAACGATGAAGCTCTTCTCGATAAAATGGCAAGTAAATGGAAAAGCAGGAACCTCGACCGAATTCGCTTTGGCACGAAATCTTGCCACCCAGCTCATCAATGAGCCCCTTGGCCACGGCCAGACCATAGCCTGTTGATGTTTCTCCTCCCGTTGGAACCGCACTGAGACAGACACCCTTTTGGAACAACCTCGCTTGATCATCGAGGCTCAGGCCGGGGCCTTCATCTTGTACATGACAAATTCCATAAACTGGCTCCTCGCTAACGGTGACCTGGATCTCCTTTCCAGGCTTTGAGTACTTCACGGCATTAGACAGGAGATTGTCCAATACCGCACCCGCAGCCACGCGATCTGCCCAGACAGGGGGCACTTCGCCCTCTTTCTTGAAAGCAATCCGGATCTGCTTCCGTTCGGCAATACGTTGATAGTAATTACACCCTCTTTGCACAAAGACAGGCAAATTCACCTTTTCGAATTTGAATTGGAATTTTCCGGGTGCCGAGGTATTCACCAATTGACTGACGGTATGCGTCATCAAATTACTCACATGCTGCAACGCCTCCAGCCAGGTATGAATTTGGGGATCCGGATGATCTTTCAGCGTTGTGCGTATGAGGTCGACCGTCACAAAACTCACGGTAAGATAATTATTTAAGGCATGAGCGGCAAAACTGATAGTATCCGTATCAAAAGCCGGCAACTGTTCAATTTGCAACAGCGCCTCTTCCAGCTCTACTTTTGCCTTGAGAATTGAGCTAATGCTTTGGGCTTTTGGATCTTTCCCCATACCCGGTACTCCTTGATACTTGTTCCCAGAGTTAGTTGAAGACAATATTCCTCGCGCTATCAATCCCCTTGAGCAGTACAAATAACCCAGTCATGCGTCAACCTCCCTAGATTGCCCTTTCAGAATGCTATTGATCCTTGCCATTCTTTTTCAGCGGTTTTCGCATGGTCCACGCCAGCATGGCCAAAAGACAGAGAAGCACTACAGGAACGGGGAAGGCTCCCATTTCGCCAGCCCTAAGATGCGTCAATGCCGCCCCAACCATTGTAATACTTAGCACTACGATGCCGTAAAATTGTGCTTTCGGGATAAACAAGCAGATTCCTCCACCCACTTCAATCATCCCAGTCAAATATAAAAACCAAAGTGGATAGCCCCATTGCGAAAAATGTTCCACCTGGGAATGATTCCCCATAAGCTTGGCTCCCCCTGCCATGATGAACATCACACCCAGTACTACCCATAGTGCAATCTTGATTATGCCCTTCATAGTTTCTCTCTCACATTCTCAAAAATTCAATGAGCAATAGCCAAAGCCCCTAATTTATTCAACCTTTATGAGTCTTGTTCTTCAGCACGACGCAACAACCGACTGACGGTAGAATAATGCACACCTAAATGCTCGGCAATTTCCCACA
>QIDY01000011.1 GCA_003228495.1 Nitrospirota bacterium | reverse complement strand
TCATGAACTCATTTTCCTGACCTGGCGTAAACCCGGTCCGGACTGGTTCCCACGGTCCACGGCCACCGATACCACCGTCTTCCGCTTTCGTAATACGGATGAGACATTCTTTCGGCACCGTATTGACCGCATGGTTGTCCACTTGGTACCCAAATTTAAACTTCCAACCCACCGCATGTTTCCCTGGCAGCGAGTCTAATTGCTGCATTGGCATCAACCAGTCCCGTGTAAAGGACTGTTGGGCCCCATACCGGAAGTTCGATTGATACCCGGTGTCCATAGCAATGGCGCGTCCGTCCGGTCGCGTTTCATGCCCTTTCACCGATTTTGCGGTACCGACATATGGCGCATGTTTGGCCATCGTCACATGGTACGGGAAGGCCGGGTTGTATTTCGCCCGGATCATCAACCGTGCAACCTTGTAATACGGGTCACTCGGCTTCCAACCACGATACGGCCGGTCAACCGGGTTACCATCGACGTAGACATAGTCACCGTCGTTGATGCCACGATCTTTTGCCGCTTGTGGGTTGATATGGATTTGATGTTCCCCGACACCTGGAGTCCGCTTATCCATACGATAGGCGTCACCGAAGTTCGACTCGTACATCTGGACCCAGTCATTGACGGACCATTGACTATGCACCCGATGGCGCGTCTTTGGCGTCACGCAATAGAACTGATACCCCTTCTCCCATAATGGATTTGAGTACCGCTTAATCTCCTGCCACGGCAACTTGATGTTCCGGATGGTCTTGTCATCATGATGCTGCGCCGTGATAGGAACTCCATAGTCATCTGGTCGTACATACGGATTGGTTGACATGATCGCATTCGGCAGGTACGGCGTTGCTTCCGTCCCTTCCCGATGCGAGATGAAGTTTTCACCATATTCAATGGCTTCCGGCTCCACCCGATAGTTTTCATACCGTCCAGTCCGCGTCCATTGTGGCTTGCTCTCGTTCGTTTCTTCCCAGAACGGTTGCCGCGGATATGTCCGGCACAGCACCATCCAACCCTTCTCCGACTTCAACATGGTATCCACGCTGTAGCCATAGCCTGTGCTGCTTGCATCCAACAACCGTTGTACATACACGTCCACCCGGTTGTCATACACAAACTTGAAGTAATCACGGAACCGCCCGTCGCCCGTCATTTCGGTCAACTTAGCGGCGACACCGGCCACGGTATCCAAGTCGTTCCGTGTGTCATACAACGGCCGAATGCCGCCCTTCCACACTTGGAACCATGGATTCGACACCGTTGCGGTATGTTCAGGGTAGGTGAACTCCATCCATGTATTCACCCCAAACGCCACGTCAGCATGGTTGACGTCCGAGGTCATCTCAATATCCTGCGTGACGATCGTTTCAAGGTGCGGATCCACGTTCTTCACCATGTCATAATGGTGCTTCGCGTTGTTGACCACATTGACATTGGCCACCCACCGGAATTTACTCGGGGTCGGCATGTGCGTTTTCCCGGTAAACACCCGACGGCCATACTTCGGTGTGTTGACAATTAACGCTGTATCACCGTGATTCCAGTAGGCCACTTCTTCCCCGTAGTAATACCCTTTGACATGAACTTCTTTGCCGTGAGCATTCGGGTCCGTAGTGATCTTGAAGGGATTTTCGGCCGTGTGCGTTCCCAAGCCGCCACCACTCCACGGGGTTGCTGTCCAAATCCCCGCTTTGTAGTTGCCCGCCCAAGTGTGCTGCCCGGTCCCGAATTTTCCGACGTTGCCCGTGATAATCAACACCATTGCCGCGCCCCGCGCAATGATGGTTTGGTGGAAGTAATGGTTCGTTCCTTCCCCGTTATGAATGGCCGCCGGCTTAATGGTGCCTGAATCCCGCGCCCACCGAACGATCAAGTCCTTCGGGGCCCGGTTGATTTGGTGCACCGTATCCAGGTCATAGTCCTGGCAATGCACATTATACATCTGCATGACCGGCATCACGTCTACTTCCCGGCCATTCAACAATTTGACGCGAAACGTTCCCGTTAAAGCGGAATCAATGCCGCTCTTGCGGTAGTGCCAGCCCACCAATTCCCGGTGCATCGGCACCGCTTGGTTCTTGTTGAGATCCCACACCATGAAGCCACCCAAACGGGCAATCTTCGAGGCATTCAAGGTTTGCACTTTTCCCGAATAAGTCTTGGAAAAATCCGGGAACTTCCAGTCTTTGATGCATTCCCGCGGATCCAAATATTGCAGCGTATCCGTCCGTACCAATAACGGCATGTCCGTGTACGCTTGGCAGAAGTCATGGTCATACATGTTCTCATCAAAGATGATCTTAACCGCACCCATGAACAACGCCCCGTCCGTTTCCGGCCGCACCGGAATCCAGTAGTCTGCCCGATATGCCGTCGGGTTGTATTCCGGCGTGATCACGACCACCCGGGCGCCCCGCTCAATGCTTTCTAACTTCCAGTGAGCTTCCGGCATCTTGTTTTCCACGAAGTTCTTCCCCCAACTGGTGTTCAGCTTGGAGAACCGCATGTCGTTCATGTCAATATCTGAGGTTTGCACCCCTGACCAGAACGGATGCGCCGGGTTTTGGTCCCCGTGCCAGGTGTAGTTCGACCAATACCGTCCCCCTTGGGCTTGGCTCGGCTTGACCTTCCGAATGTACGTATCCAACAAGGCGCCGCAGCCCCCATTCATCCGGGTGATCCCCATTTTTCCAATCACGCCTAAAATGGGCATCCCGGCCCGGAATTTCATGGTCCGCGTTCCCGCCCCTTTACTCATTTCAATCATTTCCGGCGGATAGCCTTGTTCACGAAGACGCCGTGCCCCGGCTTCCCCGCTGTACCTCTCGGCAATAACGATCATGGCTTTGGCCAGGTACGTAAACGCCGTATCCCAGGACACTCGCAACATATCATCCAAATAGCGCGCATTAAACTTGAATTGCGTCATGGACGACGGCGTGAATTCCGGACTTCCGGCATCCATCCAGGCTTTCCAGCCCCGCCGCATCAACGGCCCTTTCAGCCGATACGGGCCATACACCCGACGATGCATCGTGTAGCCTTTCAAACACATCCGAGGATTGTGCGCGAAGGTTCCACGGTTGCCGTATAAATCTTCATAGGTTTGATGGTCGTAGTTTTGTTCCACCCGCATGACCACCCCGTTACGCACAAAGGAACGCACCCGACAGGCATGCGTGTCATTCGGCGAACAGACCCACGTAAAGGAACTGTCATACCGGTATTGATCGTGATACACCCGCTCCCACGAGCGGTCCGGGTATTCCCCAAGAGGATTACCCACTTCGATGACCGGCTGTAACGCTGTCAAGGCCAACGCCTTGTCCGCCAACGCCACGGCGGCCACGGTCCCCGCTGAGACCTTTAAAAATTGACGTCTAGAAAGAAACATTGCTTACACCTCCTAAGTAAAGTTCAGGACATGAAGTCCATGAATTCATCATAAAACCAGACAAAAAATTAATGCCCCCCTTTCGCATGTGAATTTTTTGAGTAAAATTAATCATTTTGCTTCCACAAAACAAAATTGCATCTATGAACAGAGCATAAATAAGCAAAAAACGATCCACTTTTGACCTAATAAAAATTTTATAAGTTACTGAAAAATAAAATAAAAACTATACTTCAGACAAACTAACAAACATTCATTTGATTCCAAACGGTAACATTAAATTTACATAGGCCTGTATAGTTCGGGGAATTTTCCTCTTGAGAGAGCTTTCTACTTGTATTCATTGATTTATTTTAACTCACGTTTAAACACGAAGGGCTTTGATACCATTTGGTAGCAAACAGTCTTTAGGTAACACATTTCTTCCGATAAGTACTTAAATTAAATAACCTAATAAATATTTCATTTTTTAAGGGTAAGGGAAACTTTAAAAAGGCAAGAAGTTCCTTCAGAGCAAATCAAATACGAGTAGTTTTTTGGCATGAGGTAGCGCTAACATTGATTTGGACTTTCCTCAAGCTACAGACTAGCTTAACGGGCAGTCAAGACACCTACACGCTGACAAAAATCCCTAATTGGGCAGGAGCTACATCTAGGAGAGATTGGCGTACAATGATTTTGGCCAAATGGGACTAACAGATTATTGAAAGTAATCCAGTGCTTTTGAGGAAGTTTTTGTCGAAGAACGGATTCAGTTTCATCCGGGGATTTCGTCGTCACATAGCCTAAGCGAGTACAAATGCGGTGGACATGAATATCCACGCAAATTCCAGGTTTTTTATATCCCACGGTTCTTACTAAGTTGGCTGTTTTACGTCCGACACCGGGCAATCTTACTAATGCTTCAATCGTATCAGGAACCTTTCCTTGAAATTCTTGACAAATCTGCCTTGACATCTCCCGTATTTGCCTGGCTTTCGTTCGATAAAACCCCACGGGGAATATGGCTTTCTCCAATTTTTTGAGGTTCATATTGGCCATTGAAAACGGGTCAGTCGCCAGGGCAAACAACCGGTCACTCGCTTCAGCCGTCGTTTGATCGCGAGTCCGCAAGCTTAAGATACAGGCGACAAGAATTTTAAATGGCTCTGGCTCATTCTTGGCCAACTGCCCCACAACAGGGACAGCCCATTGTTGAATGGATTTCTTAACTACACGAAGGACGATATGGATATCGTCATCCTGCATGCCCTTTGATCTGATTGAAGGGAAAATTAAATGAAAAACGATAAGGAGGGGACTTGGTAAAAACCTAGACGATTAAAACATTCGATGTTTGGACAACCATTTTTGCCGACGTCGTGCCGCTTCTCGCTCCTTAGCCTTCTTCTTCACACTCGGCTTTTGATAAAAACGACGGGCCTTTAATTCTCGGAATAATCCATCAGCAGCCAATTTCTTTTTGGCTACTTTCAAGGCTTTTTCTACGTTATTATTTATGACTCGTACTTCCACAGCTCCCTCAATGTTTAATGTAATATTTCTTGATAATACTTAACTTTTCGGCTCCCAAGCATCATACTTTATCACGTGCTCATGACCTAAGCAAGAACGATATTAAAAAAAAATTAAATATTTTCTATTTAAAATCAATGGCTTACAAATACCTTACGATTTTTCAACTAAGGCAACGGCCATGATTAGGTCTCTTTTAATGCTGCAACAATATCTAGCACCATTTTCTTTCCGTCACCAAATAGCATCAATGAATTATCTAATGAAAACAATGGGTTAGGTATTCCAGCAAACCCTGGGCTCAGACTTCGCTTAATAATGACCACAGTTTTGGCCTTGTCGACATCGATTATCGGCATACCGGCAATGGGACTACTTGGGTCGGTCCTGGCCATAGGATTCACGACATCATTGGCTCCAATGACCAAGGCTACATCAACTTGATCAATATCTCGATTACTTTCGTCCATATCCCTTAACGCTTCATAGGGCACATCAGCTTCAGCAAGTAAGACATTCATGTGTCCGGGCATTCGTCCGGCCACTGGATGAACCGCATACTCAACTGTGGTACCACGACTTTCTAAAAGCGCGGCTAAACTAGCCACAGGATGTTGGGCTTGAGAGACTGCCATCCCGTAACCCGGAATAATCGCCACGCGGCGTGCCGTCTCAAACAGTAACGCCACTTCCTCGGGTGAAGTAGATTTGACTTTACCCCCATAGACCTCATCTGCCGTTGGTCCACCATCTCCAACCGGCGCCATGACCCCAAACAACACATTCGTCAGCGACCGATTCATCGCCTTGCACATGATTCGGGTCAAAATAAGACCGGAGGCACCAACCAACGAGCCGGTAATGATTAGGACATTATTCGACAACACAAACCCAGTCGCTGCTGCCGCTAACCCCGAGTAGGAATTCAGGAGTGCAACGACAACAGGCATATCAGCCCCACCAACTGGAAGGACTAAGAGAACTCCGAGCATTGACGCCACACCAACTAAAAGCCAATAGGCTATACCACTTGCCGGATCAATCACGACCCACCAGCTTAAAGCCAATACTGAGGCAGCTAAGATGGCATTGATAAATTGCTGGCCGGTAAACAGGATGGCATTATCGCCTATCAATCCTTTCAATTTTCCAAAGGCGACTAAACTTCCCCAAAAAGTCACGGCCCCAATAAGTCCTGAAGCTGCGATCGCAACGGTTAATTGCATCATGGGAACTTCAGCTTCTAAGGTATGTTCCAGTAATGCCGCTCCTGCCACCAGAACAGAGGCAATGCCTCCAAATCCGTTAAAGACGGCAACCAATTCGGGCATGGAAGTCATTTCGATCTTAATCGCTAACGCGGCACCGATCGCCCCACCGATTATCAAGCCGAGGATGATCATTTCATAACTTATAATTTGTTGATTGGTCAGGGTCAGCACAACGGCTAGCAGCATCCCTGTAGCCCCCAACAGGTTCCCTCGAACAGCCGTGCGGGGATGGGTCAGCCCTTTAAGGCCAAGGATAAACAGCACTGAGGCGACCAAATATCCAATATTGATGAGTGCAGACATTCCGTTCAATATTCCTCTTAGGATTTCTTTTTAAACATGGCCAACATTCGGTTCGTCACCATAAAACCACCAACAGCGTTGATCGTCGCAAATATCACCGCCAACACGCCCAATGTGGTAGTTAACACGGTCTGCTGAGCACCAGCTGACAAGACGGCACCCACCACGGTAATACCGGAAATAGCATTTGACCCTGACATCAACGGAGTATGAAGGGTTGGAGGAATTTTAGTGATAATTTCAAATCCAACAAAAATTGCCAGGACAAAAATCGTCAGGCCCATGATGAACATTTCCATAACAGTCACCCGTCCTTATGCTGATAAAGCTGGCAGCCCCAAGGCTTCTCGAATGCGGGGCTGAACAACTTCTCCATGTTTCGTCATCATCGTTTCTTTGGTGATCTCATCGGTCATATCTAAAGTTAGCTCACCTTTTTTCACGAGGTGCAAGAGAAAGGTCGCCACATTTTTCGCATACATTTGACTGGCGTGATAGGGAACGGTAGACGATAAATTTTCCGGGCCCTGAATCGTCACACCATGAGCTACAATTGTTTCACCAGGCTTGGTCAATTCACAGTTACCACCTCGCTCGGCAGCCAAGTCCACAATGACCGACCCGGGCGACATTCCTGCCACCATTTCTGCTGTAATTAAAATGGGCGCCTTTCTCCCCGGCACGGCTGCGGTTGAGATCACCACATCACTCGTGGCGATGACTTGCCCCAGTAACTCTCGCTGTTTTTTATAGAAGGCTTCATCCTGGGCTTTGGCATACCCACCTTGATCTTCGGCATCGTCTGTTTCCAGTGGCAGTTCAACAAACTTAGCGCCCAAACTCAAAATCTGTTCTTTGACGGCCGGACGAATATCGTAAGCCTCAACAGCCGCACCTAATCGACGAGCGACAGAAATGGCTTGTAGGCCGGCTACGCCAGCCCCTATGATCAAAACCTTTGCGGGTGTCACCGTCCCAGCCGCAGTCATCAACATGGGAAACATTCTAGGCAAGGTATTGGCTGCCATCAGAACCGCTTTATACCCGGCAACGGTTCCCATGGAAGAAAGAATATCCATACTCTGGGCACGCGTGATCCGAGGCATGAGTTCCAAGGCAAACGAGGTCACCTCTCGAGCCGCTAAATCTTGAACTGATTGAGGGTGGCTCAGCGCTTCCGCCATTCCAACAAGCATTTGACCTTTTCGGAAACCCGGCAAATCCGTCTTCCCCTCATTAGGGTTGGCTCCCAATAGGCGAACCTGGAGGATGCAATCTGCCATCTGAAAAACTTGCTCACGGGAGTCGGCGATTTTCCCACCTTTTCCGACATACGCCGAATCAGGATACCCCGCTTGTTCACCTGCCCTGGATTCAAGAAGAACATCCATTCCTCCTTTTATCAGGGAAGGCACGACAGCAGGCACTAAAGCCACGCGTTGTTCACCAGGGTAGGTTTCTTTTAAAACACCAATCTTCATAAAGGTCATGTCTCAAAAATTTAAAGAAAATAGCTTTCAACGCCTCATCATAATTTAGGCAAAGTCCTGATTGATATCATAGGATTTAAAAAACAATCAATGTGTCTTTATATCTATTGAGGTAGGGGCGAAAGGCCCAGAGACAGTCAAAACGGGGGAATCCACAGACTTTATGAAGACGAAGAGTACAAGGCCTTGGCGATTTCTTTGGCCAGAAATACCATACCACGACTCTGCGTATAACACCCATGGCCGAATAAATGCTGCCTTGGATCTTTTTCATTGGCTTGGACACCATATTCCACCAACAAACATTGTCCATCATTCGGACATCGGGTAGTCCGCCGGGTACATTCCAACCATCGCTCAAATCCATCATAGGGTTCAAAAAT
>QIDY01000071.1 GCA_003228495.1 Nitrospirota bacterium | reverse complement strand
CCGTTCGCCTTCTTCTTCAGAAGAAGCCGGGTATTTTTCATCCGTTGGACCCGATGAAAGTGGGTTTTGCCCCCGTGGGATTGGCGATTCATGATTTTAACGGTGACAAAGAATGGGATCTCGGAGTGGTGAATCGAGATTCGAACAGTCTGTCTCTATTTGTGGGGAATGGCAAAGGCGAGTTTACATCGGCAGGCCATTTTGGTGTGGGCGCGACACCTGCTGCCGTCGTCCTGGCCGATTTCGATCAAGACCGATCTCCTGATTTTGCCACGGCCGGCACGAATGTGGATGGAGTATCTGTTCTCTTAAGTGGGGGAGGGGCCATTCCCTTGCCCAGCGTGAGTACGGATACGTTAGTGTTTGAAAAAGATGAGGGTTCATTGCCCTCGGCCTTGCAGACTTCCCAAAAGGTCCGGTTGTCTAATATCGGGCTAGGCCTTCTTCGAGTAGACACGATTGAGATATCGGGATCCGGTGCTGAGGCGTTTGCGATGATGGACAATACGTGTCAAGACATCACGCTCCATACCGGAGAGTCTTGTATCATGCAGGTGGGATTCACGAGCCAACATTCTGGAACCCACCACGCCACGTTGACTATTCAAGACAATGCCAGCGGCGGTCCTCGCTTGGTTTCCTTGAAAGGTATCATCAAAGGGTAACCCTTTAGGAAAATTCTTTCCTCCTCATCTTCAATTCTTCCTGGTCACTATAGTATTCTCCTGGCCATCTTTTGTACCTGGAACATATGAAAAATTGAGATGGCTATTCCTGAACACCATCAAAAAGGGTTTTGGATTGGGATTGACATTGGAGGGACGTTCACTGACTTTGCGATCTATTCCTCCAGCGATCAATCTCTCCAACGCTTTAAGATTCTTTCGACGCCATCTAATCCGGCCGAGGCCGTCCTGCAAGGATTGACCAAATTTTCCCGACCAGCCAGTCGGCATATTGTTCATGGTTCGACGGTAGCCACGAATGCCATCTTGGAGCGCAAGGGTGCTCGTACCGCGTTGATCACGACGAAAGGTTTTCGAGATGTACTGCTGATCGGTCGACAGGATCGTCCTGAATTATATGACCTCTTTCCTGTTATTCCTCCTCCATTGGTTCCGCGTGAATGGTGCTTGGAGATCACGGAACGGGTGGATTATGAAGGGAAGGTCGTGATGCCTCTTCAGGAAAAGGAACTTGACGCGATCCTTGAAACCTTACGGCGTGAAAATATCCAGTCGGTTGCTGTTTCGTTTCTCTTCTCGTTTGTGAATCCAGCACATGAGCAATGCGTGACCAAGCGGTTGCGAGAAGAAGGCTTTTTTGTGACGGCTTCTTTTGAAATCTTGCCCGAGTTCCGGGAATATGAACGGACCAGCACAACCGTGGTGAATGCGTATGTTTCACCGGTGCTGGATTCCTATCTTGGTCGCTTGGAGCGAGAGATGAAGCCGACCGAGTTTCATATTTTGCAATCCAATGGCGGCCGCATATCCGTCTCGCAAGCACGTGGGCAGGGAGTGCGGTCTATTTTGTCGGGCCCGGCGGGCGGAGTGGTGGGTGCGCGGTATCTAGCGGGGTTGGCGGGCTTCAATAGAATTCTGACGTTTGACATGGGTGGGACGTCCACGGATGTGTCGCTGGTTCATGAAGATATTCACGTGACATCGGATGCCGAAGTCGGTGGCTGTCCCATTCGGGTGCCGGTCATTGATATTCATACTGTGGGTTCCGGCGGGGGATCGTTGGCAATTGTCGATGCCGGAGGGAATTTACGTGTCGGACCACAAAGTGCCGGGGCTGTTCCGGGACCGGTATGTTATGGACGCGGAGGCCTCATCCCTACGGTGACGGATGCACACGTGGTCTTGGGCCGATTGCCGACGGATGGGTTCCTGGGGGGACAGATGGTTTTGGATAGTGAAGCAGCTCAAAAAGCGTTCGATGAATTAAACCAACAAGTTTCCCTAAAGTCTCATTCCGGGTTAGATGCCAGACAAGCCCTGGCTTTGGGCATGATCCAGATTGCCAATGCCCATATGGAGCGGGCACTTCGGGTCATCTCCGTGGAACGGGGAGAAGACCCGCGGGAGACGGTGTTAGTGTCATTTGGTGGGGCAGGCGGTCTTCATGCATGTGATCTGGCCAGAGCCTTGAGGGTACCATCTGTCTTGGTCTCGCCAATGGCGGCCACGCTATCGGCCTTAGGCATGTTAGCTGCCGATGTCCAGTTGGATTACGTGCACACGGTCATGCTGCCGAATGAGACGCAGTTTGAGATACTCGAGGAACACACACAAGAACTAGTTCGGCAAGGCGAAGAAGAATTGCACCGGGAAGGAGTCGCTCCTGAACAGGCTGTCATCACACGAACGGTCGATGTGCGTTATGTGGGACAATCCTTTGATTTGGAGGTGCCGTTGACTCCTGAATTTCGTCAGGACTTTGATCGTCTGCACCAGGAACGATATGGGTATCAACAGCCTGAGGCTCCCGTGGAAATGGTGAATGTCCGAGTCAGAGCGATTGGCCAGGTTAGGCCACCGTCAATACTTAAAAAATCTTTGGGATCGGCCGTTTCGTCCTCGGCCCAGTGGGAAGACCGTCCGGTGGTGTTGTCTCAGGGCATTCAATCAGTTCCACATTATTGGGGGAATCTGTTGCGTCCGGGCCATGAAATTCCCGGGCCAGCGATTGTTGTGATGGACGATACGACGGTTTATCTGGGATCAACTGACCACGCAAAGTTAGATGGTTATTCGAATATCCTTATTGATGTTGGAGCCACCGATGGCTGACCCCATTCGCACAGAAATCATGAAGCACCGGTTAGTGTCAGTGGCCGAGGAAATGGGCGCCCGTCTTCAGCGAGCCGCGTTCTCGCCGAACATAAAAGAGCGCTGCGATTTTTCCTGTGCCGTATTTGATGCGTCAGGAAATATTGTGGCGCAAGCAGCCCATATTCCCGTTCATCTTGGAGCCATGCCGCTTTCGGTGCAAGCCTGTCTTGAAACTCTGACCTTTGCGCCTGGGGATGTGGCGATGGTGAATGATCCATATCGCGGTGGCACGCATCTGCCGGATATCACAGTCGTCGCCCCGATATTCTTGGACGAGAAAAATAAGTCTGCCATTTTTGGCTTTGTCGCCAATCGGGCGCACCATGCCGATATCGGTGGCATGTCGGCGGGGTCGATGCCGCTCTCGCAAGAAATATTTCAAGAGGGATTAATCATTCCTCCGGTGAAACTGATGGTTGGCGGCAAGAAGAATGAGGACGTCTGGCGACTGCTTATGGCCAATGTTCGGACACCGGAAGAACGGGCAGGGGACCTGCAGGCGCAGTTGGCGGCGAACCATATTGGCATCGAGCGGATGCAAGCCTTTGCGGAACGGTTCGGTGTTCAAACACTTCGAGGTGATATGGAGTCCTTGCTTCTTTATAGCGAGCGGATGACCCGGCAGTTAATCGGCCATCTGCCCAATGGTTCCTACCGTTTTGAAGATGCATTGGATAACGATGGTCTTACCAAAGAACCAGCCGTTATTCGGGTAACCGTCTCGATATTCAATGACCAAGTCACGGTTGATTTTACTGGAACCGACGCGCAACGGCCAGGCAGTATCAATGCCGTCTTTCCGGTTACTCTGTCCGCTGTGGCTTATGTCTTCCGGTGCGTCTTGGGATTGGATATTCCAGCTAATAGCGGATGCCTGCGGCCCATTCACATCATTGCGCCAGAAGGCACCTTGGTGAACGCGCGACGTCCGGCTGCAGTTGCTGCCGGAAACGTCGAAACCTCTCAGCGGATTGTGGATGTGTTGCTAGGCGCATTGGCACAGGCCTGTCCAGATCGTATTCCCGCAGCAAGCCAAGGCACCATGAACAATCTGACGATAGGCGGATGGGACCAACGGCATGGCCGGCCGTTTGCCTATTACGAAACGATCGGCGGCGGCATGGGCGCAGGCCCTCACTCGGATGGAACAAGTGGCCGTCATTCACACATGACTAATACTCTCAACACGCCAATTGAAGCATTGGAGTATGCCTATCCTTTTCGGATTGCACGGTATGCCTTGCGAGAAGAGTCTGGAGGAATTGGGCAGCATCAAGGAGGGTATGGTCTCGTTCGGGCCTATAAATTTCTTCAGCCTGTCGAAATTACGCTGTTGTCCGACCGCCGAGTCACCAGGCCCTATGGTTTAGCAGACGGAGAACCTGGACAGCCAGGCCGCAATTGCCTAAAACAAAACGAGGTTAAAAAAGACGTTCCAGGAAAATGTTCGTTCAGGGTCAATGCCGGCGACGAATTGATCATCGAAACCCCAGGTGGTGGGGGTCTTGGAACCCCCTAACGACGTTTCTGCAGTAGACCAATAGAAATGATTCAATCTTCTTCCCAAAAAATTTCCAAGTGGCTTGAAGTGGCGGCGGTCGCGGCCACGGGTGGCTTACATCTGGTATTCCAGAGTCTTGGGGCTAAGGGCTTGTTTATCGTTCTGGTCAGCGTCAGTTGGATTGGTTATATCACCTGGCGTGTACGGCAAGATTCAAGTCTGTGGGTGAAGTGGGGTTTTCAGATGAAAAATCTTTCATCTGCATTCTTCTGGCCCACTGTGATCTTTGTGGTCGGGGTGAGCCTGATGGCATGGTACGGCCTGGCGAATGGTCGCGTTCTTTGGCAAGGGCACGTCCTCCTTCTACTCCTGCTCTATCCCCTATGGGGGATCCTTCAGCAATTTCTTGTGCAAGCTCTCGGTGTTGCCAACCTTATGACACTTTTTCCGAGGCAGGGTTGGGTGGTGGCAATGCCTGTAGGGATTGTGCTGTTTTCGTCAATCCATTTTCCCAATGGATTGTTGATGATTGCGACCGGTTTAATGGCTGGCTTCTTCATTCCCTGCTATCTCCGTGGTCGAAATCTTTGGCCGTTGGGCTTGTATCATGGATGGCTAGGCACGTTCTTTTATTTGTGGGTGCTGGGGAAAGATCCTTGGATAGACGTTTTCGGAAAATAGCTATCCCACGCAGCTTTAGGGAACGATGAGTGTGTCCGATATATCCACTTGACATCTGATGTAAAAATAATTAGCATCAACGCATCATGGCCAGAACGACTATCGATATTGATACGCCGATCCTGAAGGAACTCAAAAACCTTCAAAAACGGGAACATCGCTCGCTCGGGCAGCTAGTTTCTGAATTGCTGGCGGAAGCCTTAGTGCAACGACAGCATCCTAAGCAGGCTCCCTCTCTGAGTTGGGTTTCTCGGCCTATGCAGGCCAGGGTGGATCTGGCGGATAAAGAAGCGGTGTATGCGGTTCTGGATGAGTCGTCACCGTGAGTTATTCCCTCGACGTTAATCTTTTTCTCTATGCATCTGATCGTTCGAGTCCATTTCATAACGGGGCAGGAACGTTTTTGCAGAAATGTGCCACGGACTCGGAATTATGTTATGTGACCTGGCCAACGCTGATGTCCTATCTCCGAATAGCCACACATCCTCGGATTTTCACGCATCCCTTGTCACCCGCCGAAGCCTTGAACAATATCAAGAGGCTTTTGGGTCTTCCCCAGGTCCGGACACTTTCAGAAGGAGAAGGATTTTTGACACTCTATGAGGAGATGACTCGCGCCGCTCCTGTGCGTGGCAATCTGGTGCCGGATGCCCATCTGGTTGCGCTGCTTCGACAGCATGACGTGAAAACCCTCTATACCACAGATACCGATTTCCGGAAGTTCGCATGGCTTACCGTAAAGAATCCACTGGCCTAGTCCTCTTTTCAGAAGATAGATTCCCATATACACAATGTCCGGAACGACCAGGAATAGCGGGTTGAATAGAGGGAGAGAAATTCGGTATGTACATCATGATCGCTCGTATTCGTTCACCATTTTGATTGTCAGGAAGTGAGGTTGATATGGAAAATAATCCGCTTATTATTAGTGATCAAGAAAGATTAGCGCTTCTCTATGAGCGTTTTCGGGATGTGTGTTTAGTGGAGAAGGAAGTGTGGCCTGAAATTTATATGCCCCGGCAAGTTGAGAAGGGCATGGTGATGACCAATCAGCATGAGTGTTATGAGGTGCTGATTGATGATCCCGAAATCGAGGATACCTTGGAAGCCAATATTCCTTTAGGGGCCAAGGCTTTGGGTGCGGCGATTGAGGAATACAAAGATCACATTTCCTTTCAGAAGAAGACGTAAGAAAAATTCAAGTAGATTGGCTTACAACCATAATTGAGCAGTGGAGTTCGGACAATATTGCAACGTGGGTGGGTGTCGCGAGACCGAACCCCAAGTACTGAGGAGATATTCATGCAGGCATTTCAACCGAGCCAGATGATGATCGTGATGAGTCTGTTGCTGCTGCCGGGCTGTGTAGGGGGAGCCCCATCGGTATCTCAGGAGATTTCTTCCAGGTCTACGACCTTTTCGCTTCCACAGCGGATTGAGGATCTGGCAGGAGCTTGGGAATACAAAGATACGGCCGGGGAGGGAATCATCACGCTGAATACAGAGGGGAAGGGAGTCTATGAGTGGGAAGAGGGGATGTTTGAAACACACTTCCTAGAAAAACGTACCTGGACCGGTGTGTGGATTCAAGAAGGGAATGATAGGGAAGGGGGCTTCAAGCTTACGTTTTCTGATGATCCATCGGTTGCACAAGGTGAGTGGTGGTACACTCGAATAGGAAATGACAAAGATCCACTTCAACCCGGCGGGACCTTCAGGATGAGCCGCTCATCTACCGTTTACCTTGCCCGGTGAGCGACTTGTGCTCACTCCAGGCTAATGCATGACAGGATTCTTAGCTTGCGGAATGGATGGAGTCGGTCCCACGGCCTTATTCCCACCGTGAGTAGGAATGGGCTGCGTGAGTCCTGCCTCGAGTGCTTCTTCAATCGTTTCCACAAATATCAATGACAATTCGCTTCGAACCGCTTCCGGGACATCTTGAAGATCTTTCTCGTTGGCTTTAGGCAACATGATTCGGCGTAGACCCATGCGATGAGCGGCTAAGAGTTTCTCTTTGATGCCGCCAACCGGCAGCACGAGTCCACTTAAACTGATTTCGCCGGTCATCGCGGTATCGTTTCGTACCGGAATTCGTAACAGCATAGAGGCTAGGGCGCAGGCCATCGTGACGCCGGCCGAGGGCCCATCTTTCGGAATGGCCCCTTCCGGCACATGAATATGCATGCCATTGTGTTTAAATGTGGCAATATCTAGCACTAACTGTTCTGCACGCGACCAAAGATAGCTTCGCGCGGCTTGTGCCGATTCCTGCATGACCTCCCCGATTTGACCCGTGATGGTCAGATCGCTGCCGCCCGGCAACAGCGTACTTTCCACGTACAGCACATCGCCGCCGGTTTCTGTCCATGCGAGACCTGTGGCGACTCCTAGCGGTAAGGTCTTTCGTGCTTCCTCCGGCATGAATTTTTCGATGCCTAACCAATCTGGCAAATCGGTCTGTTGAATGGTAATAGGGGTGTCCGATTCCTCCGTTGGCCGTTCAGCCAAACGCAAGGCGACTTTTCTCGTGAGTTTTCCCAACATTTGTTCCAGTTGCCGAACGCCGGCTTCGCGCGTATAGCGTTTAATGATGTGCGGGATCACGTCTTCTTCTAATGTCAGCGGTTTGTCCTGAAGCCCGGCTTCTTTAAGGCGACGGGGCCACAAATATCGGTTGGCGATTTCCAATTTTTCCTGATGGCTGTATCCAGCTAAGCGAATGATCTCCATCCGGTCCATGAGCGGACGCGAAATGGAGTCCAAGGAATTGGCCGTGGTGATAAACATGACTTTGGAAAGATCAAACGGTAGATCCAAGTAATTGTCCCGGAAGGTATGGTTTTGTTCCGGGTCAAGAATCTCTAGGAGTGCCGACGCCGGGTCGCCGCGAAAATCCTGACCGACTTTATCCACTTCATCCAACATCAAAATGGGATTTTTCGCCCCGGCGCGGCGAAGGGCTTGGATAAGGCGGCCTGGCATGGCGCCGACATAGGTGCGCCGGTGACCTCGCAGCTCAGCTTCATCGTGTAGACCGCCTAAACTCAAGCGCTCAAATTTTCGCTCCAACGCGCGGGCGATAGATTGTCCTAAGCTGGTTTTCCCTACCCCCGGTGGTCCCACCAAACAGAGAATGGGAGATTTGGCCTCGGGGTTTAATTTCAAGATAGCCAGGTGTTCGAGGATACGTTCTTTGACGTCTTGAATTCCGTAATGGTCTTCATCCAGAACGGTTCGGACATGTGCAAGGTCTAGATGATCTTCCGTGACCGTGTTCCATGGTAACTCCAAAACTAATTCAAGATAACTTCGGATGACTTGGTGATCGGGAGCAGCCGGGGGTAATTTGACCAAACGCTTCA
>QIDY01000080.1 GCA_003228495.1 Nitrospirota bacterium | reverse complement strand
ATGGGAGCTGATGCGTTACTCCATATTCAATTGAAGGGAACCCCGGATCAGAAAGTCTTAGGCGCAACGGCGTTAAAGTACCTTACACCCATGGAGATTCAGGAAATCGAACAAAGCCAAGCTATGGAAAAAGACCAAAAAGCCCATGAGGAATCGCGAAAAGAACGACGTGATGAATCCTCGGCCCCTGCACTGTAATACTCATTATTTTCCAATTTCATTGCCTCTTCGTTCGTGTGCATTCCATCTTTCCTCCTCGATCAGCTTGGGAGTGAGCCTGGAGGAACCACGAAATTATGATCTTGTCTGAAATCAAATATGTGGTACCGTGGTGGGGTGCAAGCGGCCGACAATGAGGGGGACGATCATCATTTTATTTTTGGTGACGGGAGGTTCTCTCCATAGTCGTCGAGATATGTGAAGCACTACGGCCTTGTTGAGATTCTCGTAGTATTCATCTCTCGTTTTTGCCCATTTGCGTAATCCCCTCTTTTCATGACTCGTTGAGATTCTTGTTTGCGATGTAGCAAATCGAGGGTCGTTATGCTTGGAAGCTGTGGGGCCGTTTAACCAGGTGAAGCGGCAAGACCATTATTCACAAAGGATTATCTATGTTCGAAATCAAGAAGATTGGCGTCTTCATAACTTTGGGATTTTTTCTATTTTTGCCAGGAGTGAGTCACAGTCAAAGCCCCAAAGAGCTTGAAATTCTGTCGATAGGTATTCGGGCAGGTAACAACTTAAAGAATGTGGCAATTCCTCCAGTAGAAAAAATTGACTTTCACGCATTTGACGTCATGGCGATTGTGGGGTTCCCGGGAAGTTGGGAGTGGCCGAGGGGGTGGGAAGGCCGGTACCGTTGGTATGCCTCTGCCGGCATGTTGAAAGGCTCTGGAGATAAAGGATTTATCGCCACCTTTGGCCCGGGTGTCGCGTTCACGAAGTGGGATTGGAACCTAACCCTGGAATTTGGGACAGGTGCGGTTTTTGTCGGTAAGGAACATTTTGGGGATCAAGATTTTGGAGGTCCGGTTCAAATCCTTGGTCAGGGCGGAATTTTTTATCACTTTACGGGGCATATTACGGGCGGGTGGCGATTTCAGCACTTTTCCGATGCCACAGCCTATGGGAGCAGTTCGAAGGGCGTTGATCTTAACTTGCTTGAACTTCATTACCGCTTCTGAGTGTTCCTCCCTTCTTCTTTCAATCCTACTATTACCTGTTTCCTAACAGGGTTTTATTAATCCATGATTCTGGGATTTAGGTCCTATTGTTTCCACAAAAAGACCGAAATCCACCGACGCTCTGCACAGGAATTCGGTAAACGTGCGTTAAAAAAACGTCCTCTTATTTCTTGCGTTGTTTGGCGATGTCAAGGGCAGCGATGCGATAGGCTTCGGCGAGGGTGGGGAAGTTGAAGATGTTGTCAACAAAACGATCGATATCAATATGGTGGAGCAGACCCATTTGCCCAATGTGAATCAATTCCGTGGCGCCTTCGCCCACAATATGGACGCCAAGGAGTTTTCCCCCTTTCGCGTCGGCCACCATTTTCAGGAGTCCGTTGGTCATGCCGGAAATTTGTCCACGAGCAATTTCATGAAAATGGGCTCGACCGACCAGTGCATCTCCCCCGTATTTTTCTATCGCTTCTTGTTCGCTCAGGCCTACACTGGACATCTCGGGAATGGTGAAAATACCCATCGGAATATGTTCTGGTGCATCTCCAGGATTCAGCCCCAAGGCGTGACAGACGGCTCGTCGGCCTTGTTCCATCGAGCATGAGGCTAGAGATGGAGGTCCGATTACGTCACCCACCGCGTATATGTGGGGCACCGTTGTTTGGCATTGATCGTTGACTGAGATGAGCCCCCGAGGAGTCGGCGTCAGTCCGGCAGCCTGGATATTAAGATGTTCAATATTGGCCACGCGCCCCAACGCCACTAACATTTTTTCACTTTCTAAGGTTTCGCCGCTTTCTAAAAGGGTGGTGACTTTCGAAAAGCCATCCCATTGCGCATGTTGGACTTTTTGTTGTCCTCGATAGTGCCCTCCGGTTTTCTCAAAGGCTCTACAAAATTGGTCCGTTAGTTCTGGATCCAAAAACTTCAGTGGCCGATCGGCGGTATCGACCATGGTGACCTGTACACCCAAAAGGGAAAAAATAGAGGCGTATTCACTGGCAATGACGCCTCCCCCCAGGACAGTCAAGGATTTGGGGAAATACACCAATGACAGAATTGAATCACTGTCCAAGATATGTTCATGGTCGATGGGAATATGATCCGGGACACGTGGGCGTGAGCCCGTGGCAATAACGGAGACGGGGGCAGTGAGCGTCGTGGTGTTGCCACCCAATCCCCGAACCTGGATCTCTCTGTCTGAAAGAAACTGCGCACGGCCATGAAATCGATCGATACCATTTCTAGTTATTTGCTCTTTCATGAATTTGCCATGGGCGCGCACCACTGTGTCTAGTCGAGTCATCAAGCTGGCGATTTTGAGGTCATCCCGCATCCGAAAATCAAACACGTCCGTGGCGTGAAGAAAGTGCACCATTTTTAGCGCCGTCTCACGCAAGGTTTTGCTCGGAATCGTTCCATGATAAACACATGCCCCACCCACTTCCCGTGTTTGTTCAATGAGAGCCACGCGTTTGCCCGCTTTGGCGCCCTGGATCGCAGCTTTTTGGCCGGCGGGCCCGCTACCGATCACAACGAGGTCATACGAGGTGGTGGGAGTCATACTAAAAAGGCTTCTACGCTTTGTTGAATGCTGTCTTTGAGTTCCAAAAGAGCATCCATATCTTCGGGATAAAAATTAAGGTCTTGAACCACGGGGAGTGCGCGCAAGGCCTCTTCATCAAGGGAAGACGGATCCACAATGGATGTGGCCAGATGATCGGCCAGACACGTGATCATGGCTCCTTTGGTTGGTGAATTGGCCTGGTGATAAGCCTCGTCTGGGTAGAAGCGAATGGCCTCTTGAACCGGTTGGGGTAATTGCCAGGCCTCTGCCAGTTTAGTCCCGGCCAAGATATGTGATTCCTGGATCAGGGTATCCATCACTGCCCAGGAGGGTTGTGCGGGAGAGTCGCCACGAGCCTGAAGGATAAGGTGGATGAGGAGAGGTTTGCCAATTGTGTGGAGGATGCCACATAAGAACGCATTTTCCACATTGTGCCGATTGCGGCGGGCAATCTCTTTCCCGTAGAGCCCGGTGGCCAGTGCCTGATGCCATAAGGTTCGTACTTCTTTTTCATAGCCTTTGACCTTGAACACGCCACTTTGGACGGACACGGAAAAGGCAAGGCTGGCTAGCATATTCATCCCCAACCAGGCGATGGCTTGTTGCAGGGAGACAATCGGAGATCGTGGAGCACACGCTGCAGAATTGGCAATGCGCAGAATTTGTCCGGCTAGAGCTTGATCCTGCTGAATCAACGCGGAGAGTTTCGAGGAATCAGCATTGGGATCTCCTGAGAGCAGCAGCACTTGGTTGGCAACCACAGGTAGCAAAGGAAGGTCTAATTCTTTTTGTTGGAGTCTTTCTACAATGTGGGTGCGAAAAGTCTCTGTCTCCGATTCCTCGGTTGGTATGGTCGAAACCACGGTCATACTAAATCTTTTCGGTTTCTCGCCAATAACCTTAAATATCGCCCGTTGTTAGGTAAACGGGACCCAATTCTTCAGGGAGATGAATAATGAAATCGTTCTTTGTTGGAACCTTGCCGGCCAGCTATTGTTAGCTAAAAACCCTGATAGAGTATATTCAACCTAAATTGAGCGATTCTAAAAAGCCTCGACAGACCGAATGAGTCTGCCTACGTTTTTCAAATACCCTGGCATCCCAAGGTCTTGGCACATCTCATCCATAAGAATCGCTCAACTTAGGTTCAACAAAAGGAAATTCCATGTGAACAGATTGAGAAAATCATGGACCACGATTTGCTAAGGAGATGGGTTCATTCCGGAGAAGGGGGATGCCTATAAAAATGGCGAATAATAAGGAAAAAGAACTATCTTTGACCTCATCACAAGGAGAGAGATGATGAAAACTTTAGCGAATGCCATGACGACCACATTACAAAAAATTCAGGCGAAGGCCAATATCATCATGGCTTCACAGGAGATGCGCGATAGGCATGTGGGATCACTCGTGGTGATCCGTCAGGGAGAACTTATGAGGGATCAGGAGGAAGAGATTATTGGGTTGATTACTGAAACGGATATTATCCGAAAAGTCGTTGCCGACGAGCGAGATCTAAAAACGACTTCGGTTGATACGGTAATGACGAGTCCGATGATTACGGTAGAAGGTTCGTGGCCCATTGAAGACGCGTTCGACATGATGAAGGAAAGTGGGGTGCGGCATTTGTTGGTGACAAAAAATCAGGTGGTGGTGGGACTGGTATCCCTCCGTGATCTTATCGCGCATTTACAGGAAGATTGAAAAAAACGAGGATTTTGGTATAACGATTTTTTTGATCAAACCCACAAAAAACATTGGATACAGAAAGCATGAAACGTGTAGAAGGAAAAGTGGCGATCGTGACGGGGAGCAGTAGCGGGATCGGGAAGGCCATAGCCCTTCGGTTCGGGGAAGAAGGTGCGAAGGTGGTCCTTGCAGCCAGGCGGCTCCATCTGTGCGAACGAACAGTTGCGCAGATTCAGGCAAAAGGAGGAGAGGCTTATGCCATTCAAACGGATATATCCGATGAGCACCAAGTGAACGCTCTCATTCAGCAAACTGTTTCACGATATGGTTCGTTAGATATTCTTGTCAATAATGCCGGAATTTTTGGAGGAAGGCGTTTGGCGGATACGGACACAAAGACCTTCGATGAAGTCATGGCCACGAATCTACGAGGAACTTTTTTGTGCTGTCGTGCAGGGTTTCAACAAATGAAACAGCTGAGAGGGGGCCTCATCATTAATATGTCGAGTGTGGCAGGCGTCCAAGCGTGGGCCGGAACAGGAACATATAGTGCCTCCAAGCATGCCATCATGGCGTTGACCAAATCACTGGCAGATGAAGGCCGAGCCTTCAATATAAAAGTTAGTGCGATCTGTCCGGCTGGGGTGGCAGATGACCTGGTCGATGCTTCGCCTGAAGACATTCTCTGCAGTGAAAAGATCGATCCCTTTGATATTGCTGAAACCGCACTCTACCTGGCTGAGCTAGGGCCTCATGCCGTCGTGCATCAGATTGTGGTCGATCGATTAGGGGCTGAATGGTAAAGAAAATCTTGGTAGCAGATAAAAAAGAGGACAGCCCTTGGGAAATTTTCAATCCTTGAATTTCCCCAAGGGCCGCTCAAGATGTAGGCAAGAAAAGGATTCAATAAACGAAGGTTATTTTTTGTCCTTTTCCTCGTCTTTGTCTTCGCCTTTGTCATCGTCCATTTTGGCGTCGTCGCCCTTCTTTTCGCCATCCTTGGTGTCATCCTTGGTGTCGTCACCTTGGGGAAGTGTTCCTTGGATGGAGAATTGATCGCTCGAAGCACCCAACGACTTGGCAAAGGTCATTCCGCTGAAACTCAAGCCAATAAGTAAGGCTAAGAGAAGTGTAAAAGCTTTAACCATGGTTCCGCCCTCCTAAAAAAGATGTGTAATTATTGAAGACCCCTCCTGGGAATTTTCCAAGAAGGTAAGATTTGGGAATTAGCAAAACCTATTCCAAATCCAACCGTGAAAAATATTCACAACATATCTATTTGTTTGTATTGTGATTTACGTCTGATTGTGTTTCTAAAAAGCTAGCCAATACATCCTAAGTGTTTTCTTATACTTGTATGGAAAGCCATTCAGACAGGCGTAGGGATTTGGCTTCAGGTTGGGGTTGGACGGAAAGAACGGGATCATACGGAATGTATGGTTCCGCGCTCTTTCATCTGGCTCCCTGCAATGTTCGTCTCCCAAGGTCCGACGCCTGCCGCCTGCCCCTCTGGATGAACGCTCTCATGAGCTGGCGAGCCAACTCGCTGCGCTCAGACAAGGCCCGCCAATCTCTTTGAGCGTTCTCCCCCGCGGACCATAGGCGACCAACAGGTCAGGGCCCCACATAAAAGAGACAGGAAATGTTAGGTATTCAGACTGGCAATGCTGTATGGGTAGACCCTCTATTGTGTATGATCCGTGCTATTGGCGGGAGCGACAAAACCAAAGGATGCCCTATCGCTTGCAGAGCAGATCCTTGTTAGACACAGATTAGATTAATGAGGTGTCAGACTTGCTTGAGCTTAAATTGTCTAAGGACCTGAGAGAAAATAACTTGGACAAAGTCGCAACAAGATTTGAGTCAGATTTGAATGGAACGATTGAGGAAAAGCCGAAGCATCGCACCGCGATGTTGAGGGTTTTGTGATTTAAGCGCGTTCAAAGATGGCCCGAAGATTGGATGCGAAATGTCCAAGTTATTTTTTCTCATGTCCTACCCGACCTTCTCCTGCTTTCTTTATCAGACCCGAGTGAAACTTGAGAAAGCGAAAAAGGGGAACGAGTTCCATGAAAGATCCATGCGACAAGATAGCGGGATATTCAGGGAAACATCTGATTTTCAAATCCCCCTTTGACCATGGCTTGCATCCCGTTGCCAAAGAGGCGCGCCATTTTTTTGAGCAAAGCAATGGTGTCCACGCCCTGCTCTATTGCTCAACGGTGTTCCGATAGAGAAAAGCTAAGGCTAGGGGGCCGTTCGCCCTGAGCAGCCTGGATAGCGGGCGTGTCGAAGGGTTGAGCACCAGCTAACTGCCGAATTTAGGTTCAACAGGTCCAATCAAGTGAACAAAACTAAGGGTCCGTCACGATATAACCGGTACAATGGGCCGAGACGATTTTAGAGCCACGCCGGCACGGCCCAAAATCCAACTTTCAACTGCCACAGATGCCCGTAACGATTCCTCCACTTCCTCAAAATCCCATTAATACATTTCCCCCCACTGACCCATCTTATTTGCTCACTAATATTTCGCTTGAAAAAGTATCTTTATTTAGTCAGAATCTATTCCCTTAATTGAGGGTGGCGTGTATTTCCCCCTTGTCCTTAAATCTGAGGTAGAAGAGAGCAGGAATAGAGATTGGTTTCCCATCCAAGGGAGGTGAGGTGATGGCCGACAAAGACGCCAGGCCTGAAGGATTAACCCGTCGTGATGTGCTTCGAGTGCTGGGAGTCTCGGCAGGAGTCACCATGATTGCGCCCATGACAGGTTGTGGGGGGGGCTGGGAGCGACAGCCCGTTATTCCCGTGGACGCCTGGCACAAGGGAGTCTGCCGTTTCTGTGGAACCGGGTGTGGCATGATGATTGGGGTCACTGACAAGAAAGTCGTGGATGTGAAGGGAGACGAGTATGCTCACAACCGCGGCCGCTTGTGCATCAAAGGCCTGGTCAATCGAGAAATTTTGTATACCGAGGGGCGCGCCCTCTATCCCCTGATACGGAAAAATGGAAGCCTTGAGCGAGCGACCTGGGAAGAAGCCATGGAATTGATCGCAAAGAAATTTCGACAGGCCATCGATGAGCATGGGCCAGATAGCGTGGCCTATTATGGCAGTGGCCAGCTCTACACCCAAGAAAGTTATACCGCCAATAAACTGTTCAAAGCGGGCATTGGCACCAATAACGTCGATGGCAACCCGCGGCTCTGCATGGCGTCAGCGGTCACTGGCTACACAACCACGTTTGGCAAAGATGAGCCACCTGGTTGCTATGAAGATATTGATGATGCCGATACGTTCTTTATCACCGGGTCCAATACGCTTGAATGTCATCCCATTCTTTGGGAGCGAGTCTTAGACCGCAAGCGGAGCCATCCAGATACGAGGATTATTGTGGTAGATCCGCGGCGAACCTACACAGCCATGCATGCCGATTTGCACCTCCCCATCATTCCTGGAACCGATGTCGCCCTTTACAACTCGATGATGAATGAGTTTATCCAGAACGGATTCATCGACAAGGATATGGTGGAGAACTACCTTTCCTTCCAGGAAGCGAAGGAAAAGCGGACCTTTGAGGAATTTACACAGCATGTCGCTCAATACCCAATTGAGCGAGCCGCCAAAATCTGTGGAATCGCCCCGAGGGATATCCAGGAAGCGGCCTTCATGTTTGCTTCCGCCAACGCCACCACGTCCTTGTGGACGATGGGCTTAAACCAGCAGGTGCAAGCGACGGCCTCCAACCGAGGGGTGAATGCCATGCATCTCTTAACCGGGCATTTGGGCCGACCGGGGGCCACACCTTTTTCGGTGACCGGCCAACCGAATGCCTGTGGGGGTGTCCGAGATACGGGATCCCTCGCTCATGCTCTTCCGAATGGGAGAGTCATTGCCAATCCTACACATCGTGAAGAGATGGAAGATCTGTGGAAAGTTCCGAGGGGTCGGATCAATCCGAAGATTGGATATCATACCATGGCCCTTTTCGAGGCGATGAACAAAGGGAACGTGAAATGTTGTTTGGTCATGTGTACCAACCCTGGCCAGACTTTGCCTAACAACGTGCCCGATCGCAAGGGGATGGAAAAAGCTT
>QIDY01000223.1 GCA_003228495.1 Nitrospirota bacterium | reverse complement strand
CCAAATTGGGTTTTGACCACTTGGCTAATACTTCCATGCCCCATGCGTTTGATCGCCTCTTCAAATGGTTTGACCATTTTGCCTGGACCAAACCACCCAAGATCGCCACTTTTGGATTTGCTTGGACAGGTAGAAAGCCGCTCTTAATGCGTTTTCTCAGTTCGACGGCTAACCCTTTTTCTTTAACTAAAATATGACTAGCTCTCCACTCCATAGGTTCTCCTTTTAAATCTTCAACCTAGGTCCAGCAAAAATATCCACTTCCCAATAAGGTATGGCCAACTTAACTAAATACGGGGTATTGTCAATTTAACCATCTAACTAAGGGCGAAATGAAGCCGCTTCGCACAATCCCTTATGCACACACCGCGTCCTTCCAAACCTGAAAGGCCTGGGTGCGTAAGAGCCGATAATTGACCGCCTGCATGAGGTGGCGGCCAAGGCGAAACAGATTCTGAGTGAGTCCATGCAAAGTCAGAAACCGTTGCGCCTGCGTCGAGGAAGCAAAGCCGCGCATATGATATTCTCGTTGCTGCGTCGGTTGATGCGAGACTTCGGCGCGGTTGTTGGCGTAAACATGATTGATATGCTCGACAGTCGGCATGGTTGTGCGATAAGCAGCGCCATAACTTTTGAGTTTGTCGGTCATCAGCCACCGCGGCTTACCACCTTGGCCTTTGATCAAGCGACGAAAGAAGCATTCGGCCGCCTTCTTGTTGCGTCGACGTTGCACGAGAATATCAATCGTGTCGCCGTCTTGGTCCACCGCGCGCCAGAGATACTCCTGTTCCCCTTGAATCGTGATGAACACTTCGTCGAGATACCAAGCATCCCCCAAGCAACCTAGTCGTTTCTTCAGTTTTCGGGCATACGTCGGGCCAAACTTCTGGCACAATTGGCGCACGGTTTCATAGGTAACCATGATCCCACGTTCAGCGAGCAGCTCTTCGACTTCACGGAAACTGAGACAAAAGCGATGGTACAGCCACACGGTATGACTGATAATGTCGGAAGGAAAGCGATGACGTTGGTAGCTGGGTGTTGGCTTTTTCATGCTGCCCAGTCTGCCAAACCCGAGTTAAATTGACAATACCGAAACTGATGGGCAATGTCCAAAAAACTCAGTGGTGCAGGATTTACCCGTGGAATAGCCGGAAACGCCTTTCTTTTGACGGCACTCCTTGCTCTCAACCACAATAACGCATGAGCAGAACTTGGTGGGTAATTACCCTCATCAGCTTGATGATTATTGTTGGCGTCGCGGCTACGTTGGACTGGTCCCCATCGCCCTCACCCTCACGTGACACCACAGAGTCTTCCCCATATGAGCCCGAAGAGAAACCGTCTCCTTTGGAATATGTCGGGAAAGAAGTCTGTTCGACCTGCCATTCCAAGCAAGACCAACTCTGGAGAGGCTCCCATCATGATTTAGCTATGCAGGAGGCGACTGAAACCAGTGTCCTAGGGGATTTTAACAACACCATCTTTACACACTTCGGGGTTTCCTCTCGTTTTTTCAAAAGAGAGAACAAATTTTTCGTACAAACAGACGGGCCGGATGGGGTCCTAACAGACTACGAAATCTCCTATGCGTTCGGGGTCACTCCGCTTCAGCAATACCTCATCGAGTTTCCGGGTGGACGCTATCAAGCCTTGGGCATCGCCTGGGATACTCGTTCGCAAGAAGAAGGTGGACAACGCTGGTTTCATCTGTATCCGGATGAAAAAATTGCTCATGATGATGAATTGCACTGGACGGGACCGAATCAAAATTGGAATTACATGTGTTCGGAATGTCATTCGACGAATCTACGCAAAAATTATGACCTAGCGGCCAATCACTATAAAACAACATGGACTGACATGAATGTCGCATGTGAAGCCTGTCATGGACCGGGTTCTCGCCATGTGGCCTGGGCACAAGAAAAGCAACAAGAAGAGCAAATAAGCCAACCAAATCAAAAAGGGTTAGAGGTCCAATTCCCACTCTTCAATGACAAGGCCTGGCAATTCACAGCACAGGGAAATACCGCCAAACGAACAGGACAAATTGGGGCCCACACTGAGATCGAATCCTGTGCCCGGTGTCATTCTCGTCGTGCGAACATCACTGATGTGTTTGAACACGGGAAACCTTTACTGGACACTCATCTCGTCTCACTTCTTGAACAAGGGCTATACCATGACGACGGACAAATTCAGGATGAGGTGTATGTTTACGGATCTTTTCTGCAGAGCAAGATGTATCAGGCTGGAGTCACATGCGGTGATTGCCATGAACCGCACGGATTGAAATTGCGGGAAACGGGAAATGCCCTCTGCACTCGTTGCCATCGATCGGAACATTTCGATACACAGACGCATCATTTTCACCAAGCCGGTTCAACGGGAGCTCAATGCGTGGAATGCCACATGCCGTCGAAAACCTATATGGTCGTTGACCCTCGTCGTGACCACAGCATTCGTGTTCCCCGCCCGGACTTATCCGTCAAGCTAGACACACCCAATGCATGCAATCAATGTCATGAAAAACAAACAACGCAGTGGGCTGCGGACTATGTGAGGGAATGGTATGGATTTCGGAAACAGGGAACACTCCATTATGGCGAAGTGCTTAAGGCCGGCCGTGCAGGGGAGTCGAAGGCAGATCTGGCTTTGATGAAGCTCGCTGAAGAAACCGTCAATTCAGGAATCGTGCGAGCATCGGCCCTGTTCCTTCTCCGTGGGTACCCAAGTCATAAAATGGTAGAGGCACTAAAAGCCGGGATGAAGGACAAGGACCCTCTCGTCAGAATCGGGGCAGTGCGTGCCTTGAACGCGATTGATCCCCAACATCGATATGAGTTAGGAGCTCATCTCCTCAACGATCCGATCCGAGCCGTGCGAACGGAAGCAGGGCGACAACTCGCGTCGGTCACTCAAAGCACACTCACGTCGAGTCAACAGAAGGATTTAAACCAAGCCGTTGACGAATACATTCAATCACAACTCGCCAATGCAGATCGACCGAGTTCCCATCTGAATCTTGGCATCTTGTATGCCGAACGTGGGAAGTTTCAAAAGGCTGAAGAGGCCTATCACACCTCTCTGCGATTAGATGCGGCTTTTTATCCCGCCCTCGTGAATTTAGCCGACCTCTATCGCTTGCAGAAGCGAGACAAAGAAGGAGAGCCTCTCCTTCGACAGGCGCTGGCTTCAGCCCCGAATGATGCCTCGGTGCACCATGCCTTAGGCTTGCTTCTCATACGAACAGGCCAAAAATCCGAAGCCATGCCGGCTCTGAAACGTGCTTGGGAATTGCAGCCCGATAGTCCCAGGTACGGGTATGTGTATGGGGTAGCCCTAAACTCTTTTGGGAAAAGAGAGAAAGCGATAGCCATTTTAGAGGATGTTTCCCATCGTCATCCCAATGATCATCAGATTCTTTTCACGCTGAGCACTCTTTATCGCGATCAGGGGAACCGAAAGGTGGCCCTCCAGTATGCGAAGCGCCTTATGAGCCTTTCACCACAAGACCCAGCTGTCCAGCAATTATTCCAACAGTTACAAGGAACAGGAGAGCAATGATGATACATAGAGCATGAATTGGTGTCAGACTTGGCTTAATTGTCTAACCTACCTTCTCCTTCTTTCTTTATCAGGCCCGCGTGAAACTTGAGAAAGCGAATAAGGGAAAAGATCTACGCGACAAGATAGCCGGATATTCAGGGGAACATCTAAATTTTAAATCTCCCTTTGACCATGGTTTAAATCCCATTGCCAGATGAGCGGCCGTCGGGAGTGAGACTGGCATTAACCGACCTGACACCTTATCCCTCGTGCAATGGTCGATCGCTTGTAACAATTGGTGCTAGAGATTGTCATCTCGTGCCTCGCTGAATATTCGATTTCAGCTCCATTTTCCCAAAAATCAAACGATAGGCGATGTAGTACTTGTAGATGTTGCTCACATACTGCACGGTCTCGCGGCCAATTCGCTTGGCGGCAGCTAGTTCCACATTCTTGAACCAGGTGTTTGGGTCTAAGCCCATCCTTGTCGCTTTCTTGCGAAGGCCGCTCACTCTGGCTGGGCCGGCGTTGTATGCGGCAAACGTGAACAGCCACTGGTTGACGAGGTCTATGTCATCCCTTTTGAAATATCGGTTATGCAAAAAGTGCAGATACTTCACTCCTGCATGAATGTTTGATTCAAGTTCTTCAATGTTGGGGATGTTCACTTGCGGATCGCGGGCCGTGCTTGGCAAGACCTGCATCACGCCGATCGCTCCGGCAGGACTTCGCTTGCTTTGGTCTAACCCTGATTCCTGAAAACCAAGAGCAGCTACGATCAACCAATCAAATCCATACTTCTTGGCGTAGATCTTGAAAAGATCGACCATCATGTCGAATCTTTCCAGCTCCTTGCGCGCCAAGGCGTTTCTGACGTATCTGGTGTTTTTCAAGTAGCGTTTGAATAGCATGTTCCCCAGCAAGCTGCCCTTCTTGCTTTGGGCCACAAAGGCGTTGACGACGGCTTTTAGCTTCGGACTGTTCTTGCGAAACGCCCAGGCAATCTCCCCACCGGTGTTGACTGCGACGTCGGGACGCGGGCGGATATCAGTGAAAATCTGTTGCCAGAACTCTGCGATGGGACTGTCCGTAACGATCATCGGTAAGAGACCGGCGTTTACCATTTCAAGAAGATCCTCGTCTTCAAGGATTTCGCCAGTGGGAACAAGCGTGATCGCAGGCTTGCCCGACTTCCTAAACGATATATTCAGACGGACAAGGCTCTCGTAATAGCTGCTGGACTTCCGTACGTGAATTGTCTTGCCGGCCAGATCATCCACGCTTAAAAGCGTGGGGCCGTCAGGGCCAGTAACCACAATTTCCCGAACGTTCCTTGCTAGGGGTGTGGAGAAATCAACAAGCTGTTCTCTTTCGGGCGTAATGGTCAGACCGCCAGCCGCGATATCACCACGCCCTGCGAGCAAACCCGGGATGAGTTCATCGCGGTTCACAGGCACGAACACTACATGAACTCGTAAGGTCTTCCGCTTGAGGTCATCATTGACTCGGTCCTCAAACGCTTTCAGCATATCGTACGTAAGCCCCCGCTGCCGTCCCCGATCCAGAAAATAAAACGTCTTGCTGAATGGAAGGAGGACTCGTACGCGGTCGCGTTCAACCATCCCATCAAAGTCTCCGGTCCAGGAGCCTACGATCTTATGAGCAACGTCAGCGGAGCTGTGTTGAGCGACAGCATCGGAGCCGATACAACACAGGCTGAGGAACAGTATGGGAATGTTGAAAAAAGCCGCCAGCGGCGGTCTGGCCTTTTTGCCGTGCTCACGTACTGAGAGTACGCTCCGCGCGTTAAAAAGGCTGCGGCCTTGCTGGACGAACTTTTTTGACCATTCCCCTCGGCTGCTGACATCAGTTCTACTTTGGGCATTTACGTGCCATGGGAGAGAACTATTCAACAGACCCAGTATGACAACCGTTCCGCGCGACCATCCGATGTAACTCATCGGCTTTTGTTTGCTGGGTTTATTCCTCACGAATTACCGACTCCTCGCTTTGACAACATGCGCGATTAGTACTGCTCCAACAGCCATTTCCATGCCGGGATAATAGTGATCCGTTCGTCGTGCTTTTTTTCCGCATTCCAGGTAACTATTGCACTCCGCTTGATGGACAATTCCCGCATGGCTTGCTCCAGCGCCCTGACCTCTCTCGAATACGTACGTTCATCATCCAAATCCCAACAGACTTGGATCAGACGCTTTTTGCCTGCCCTGTCGATAAAGAAAAAATCAACTTCGGAACCGCTTTCTGTGAAATAATATTCCGCGGCGATGCCTTGCCGCCGCAATTGCATATAAATCATGTTTTCTAAAATAGCGCCTCGATCCTGAGTCATTTTGAGTGACATAGCGCCGAGTAGTCCTGTATCAATGACATAGATCTTCTTCGGATTGACCTGCCTCACTTTTTCTGAGCGAGAATGTATGGGAGCAAGATAAATCAAGAAGGCGTCGGCTAAATGGTCTAGGAAGCTGTACAGGTCATTTTTCGTGCAGGTGACGCCCATGCTCTTCAAGGTATTGTAAAACTTATTCACGCTGAAACGGGTGGTTGGCGCATGCATGATATGCCGAATAAGGGAGCGCAATGCCACGGTATTTTTTATGCCATGGCGCTCGACGATGTCACGCAATATGACCACATCGAGATAATTGCTGAGCACTTCGCGGCGTACTTCATCGTCAAGGTGTTGTATTTCCGGAAAGCCTCCTGCAACGTAATATCGGTCCAACGTATTCTGCAGGATTGCGCGGGTTTTTTCACCAAATCGCCCTGGCTTGAATGTCACTTCGTGAAATCGCAAGACTTCAGCAAAACTGAACGGGAATATTTCTGTCGTTAAAGAACGCCCGCGTAGGCTTGTGGCTATTTCAGTGCTGAGTAAACGAGAGGATGAACCAGTAATGCAGACTGCTAACTTTTCAGTATCGAGGATTCGACGGACGAATTTTTCCCAACCTTCAATGCGTTGCGCTTCATCCAAAAACAGATAGCATAAGTCCTCTTTGAAACTTGGATACTTGCGATAATAGACGTTTGGGATATGCTGAAAATTCGCTGCTGCAAACGGTAGTAGTCGTTCATCTTCAAAGTTCAGATACAGTAAGCGTTCCTTGGGCACACCCTGATCCAGCAACTCTTGCATCAGTTGGTAGCAAAACCACGTCTTGCCGGCGCGCCGCATACCGCTGATGACAGTCGCCTTTCCCGGCAACCAGACAACCGATTGATCCCGCGGCATGGCCTGAGGCAATTGCCGCTCATGGAAATCGTCTATGAGTACATCTAAAATCTCTTCCATCATCTATCTCTTTTTAGAAGATAGATACAGTAAATTCTTTCTCTTGTAAAGAGTCACTTCGAGAATTTCCTTCCTTAACCTAAATTGAGCGATTTTCTATGGCGACCTGCATCATAACGGGCGCGCTCTGCGAGACGCATCATTCCCTTGCGCGCCCGGGATTTTTCAAAAGCCTCGACAGACCGAACAAGTCTACATGCGTTTTTCAAATACCCTGTCATCCCGAGGTCGGATTTAACGAATCCAGCGTGCCATGTTCGGGTGGCTTCCTGGAAAAAGATCGACGGCGGGCTTGGGCGACTCGTTGGAGTATTTGCCGGCCATTCCAGGTGGCGGCTTGTTTGTGTCGCTTCGGGGAGTCGAAAAGAATCTCCTCAAGCTTCTCTACCTCACCATCGAGCAAGGGATCTCTCACTTCGTCGGTAAAGCTCTTCAACGTAGCAGCTCTGGGATCGCGGTGGGTTCGGTCAAGCCAGAACATCAGATGTCGTAGCGTAGCCTCCGGATGACCCGATCGAGCAGCCTGCCGAAATTTTCCGAACTCGGTTGCCTCTGACTCCGCCCGACGCTGTCGCGTCTTGGCCAGAACATCACGAAGATAGGGGCCATAGCGACGGACAAGCTTAGCCAATAACACGGTGATCAGCACGGCCAACCCCAACGGCACAGCCCACCGTTTGAGTAAGGCCAACAAGGACACTCGTTTTTTGGCAGAGATTGCCGGAATTTCCTCTGGGTTCACATCCCCAGGCAATGGAATTTCACTATCGAACGCTAACTTCGGTTCGACGTGAAATTGAAAAGCAGGCAACTGAGCCCGACGCAGTTGTTTAGCATTCACATCCCACCAGACAAACTCAATGGGATTCAACTGATAGTCACCTTCTTGCTGAGCGACATAGGTCACGGACTCAACACGAGTGCCAATGATCATTTCTCCTCGCTCGCCCCCAGTATCGCTCACCACCGCAGGATCCGGATAGACCCCGAGCCCCTCAATGGGATCAGCCGGGATGGGCGGAATCACCATCGATAACGCATCATGAACCGTCACGGTGAGCGTGCGTGTAAAGGCCTCACCCACTTTCAGCGTTGTCGGCTTCCGATCGAATTGCTGCGAAAGGTCAAGCTTCCGCGCGGCAATAAAATAACTTAAGCCTTTTGCCTCTTGAGGAATAGTGGCGGTGAATGTAAGCGACGGGGGTGACGAGATGGCCTTCTTGCCCGCCCTCACCCCTTCCGCATAATACCGCACCTCGACTGGAATGCTTGGAATCGCATATGACCCGGCCCGCTGAGGGTAGATCGTGTACTCGCGACTCTGACCAGCCCAGGTTTCACCGTTGATCTGCTCACTGAAGTTTGAGCCTCGGTCAGTGAAAATGACAAGGGCATCCCGAAGATCGAGCTCAGGGAACTTTGGGGCGCCGGTAAACCAGGACGGGACCAAGACTTCGACAATCACAGAAATCGGCTGACCGACTGTTATCTTCGAATCGGGTTCAAAACGGGCTCGAACGAGTGGCTTTAAACTCTGGGAGTCTTGAGCGATCGCACATTCAAACAACACGATCAGACAACATGCGACACGGAGAACTATGAGCAGGAAGGCTTGCATTACGATTGGTCCTCTTTCTTTTGGGTGTCAGCCAACTCCGCGGCAAAGCGATGCCGCAGGAAATCGGCGGGCGATGTCTGTAGGCGCCGCATCCACATCTCGGCGAGTTGATCATCGGTAAGTTGAGCAACATCCACCTCACCGCGCTTCCCCTTCTTGCCTTTTTCGTCAAATTTAATCTCGTCAGGATCGAAGGTGGGGGGGGCAGCTTCCCCTGTCTCCTCGTCTTCAGGCTGGTCGTCCTCTGCAAGAAGCAAGAAGCTGTTCGACCAGTGTGAGGTTCTCCGCAGCTTCAATCCAATCTGGGCGTTTTTCCAGTGCTACTTTATAACTTGCAACGGCCTCTGAATAGTTCCCTAGCTTGGCATACGCGTTTCCCAGATTATAGGCGGCTTCCGGGGTATCAATCTGTACAAGCCAGTTCACAGCTTCTTCAAAATTTCCATCCCGGTAATGCGAGACTCCCTTCCACCGCGGATCTTGAAACCGTTCAGCTGCAGCAGAATAGTTGCCTTGTTCAAGCTGCCAGCGTCCTTGCTGATTTGCGGTCAGCCACAAGTCAACAAAGTGCCCATCGTCAAATCCTGAAGGCGAACATGCTCCCAGCGTGAATACGGCCATAGCGAGTTGCCACTTCACCGTCCATCCTTTGCGAAACCAGAGTAGCCCCAATAACGCGACCGGGAAGACGAGCCAATACCCCTGGTCCTGCCATCGCGCGGTTTCATCCTCCTGCCGGACCTTTTGCAAGTGACTCTGAATTTGACGCTGAATTCGATCAACATCGGCGTCATCGATCGTGACACTCGCAACAAACGCCCCGGTCCGGCTCTCAAGAAGATCGAGCCCATCCACGTCAAGTTTCGCCACCACTCGTCGACCTTTCGCATCGGCATGAAACGTCTGTTCGTCAATTCGGATCGGGCCTCCCTGCTTGGTCCCGACGGCTAACACCAGAACGTTGTTATGCGTACGCTCCCCCTGGGCGACAAACGCCGGAATATGTGGTTTAGCTATTCCGTCAGTTAAAAAAAGAATCGACCCTGGCACAGGATCAGACGACAGAATCTCCTCGGCTAGATCCAAGGCCTTGGAAGGATCTTTACCAGTAACGGGCATCACAGAGGTTGAGAGAGCGGAAAGAAACGTCTCGAATAACGCAGGGTCATTCGAAAGTGGAAGGACGGTATGAGCGGAGCCGGCGTACGTGATGAGTGCAGTCCTCGCACCGGTACGAAGGGAGACCAGATCACGAATTTTCTGCTTGGCCCGTTCCAGTCGTGTTGGTTGAATATCGATCGCATTCATCGAGATCGAAAGATCAAGTGCGATGACGAGAGGCGCGGTATCTTCAGCGAAAGGCGAGGCCTCGCGCTGCCAGGCAGGCCCCGCAGCTCCCGCGGCTCCAAAGATCATGAGAAGAAGAATCAGGTGTAACGGACGAAAGCGCCAACGTTGCTCTCCACCAACCTTCAGGTGAGTCAGCAAGTGAGGGGCGATGATCCGACGCCAACGGCGTTCGGGACTGGAGCCGAAGCGAATCATTATCCAGAGAAGGAACACTGGCACAAGAATCAGGAGCCATAGGGGTCGCAGAAAATGAAAGTCTGCATAGGGGCCGAGGTCAACCATGTCGTATTCTCAGTGCGCGAAGAGCTTGTGAACCACCCATCAGAATGTGATACAGCACCACCAGGAGCACCGCCACACCCAGCGGCCAGTGATAGAGCGGCCGCGTAGGCCGATAGGAGTGCGTTTCAATCTCAATAGGGATAAGAGCGTCGATCTTCCGGTAAATATTCTCGAGCTGCGCTCGGTCATCGGCGCGAAATGGGGTGCCACCGGTGACATCGGCAATGTCCTTGAGCATGTCAAGATCCATTGCGGCTTCTCCCGTACTCTGAGGATCTCCCATGGCGAT
>QIDY01000145.1 GCA_003228495.1 Nitrospirota bacterium | reverse complement strand
ATCGCTCCAAGGGTCAATCCGAAAGCCAAATTGACGATATCGTCCGCCAGGCCCATGGCACGGAGGCCCATGGCTAGAACCAGGCCCAAAATCGCAAATCTGGCAATTCCAGCCAACACGCCGGAATTGCCTCCTTGTACACGTTGAATAGCTTCATAGGCTAAGTTCGACAACCAAAATCCAATCCCAATTATGGCACTTCCCAATAAGACTTGCCCGCCAAATTGAATGAACATCTCCACCAGCTCAGATACTTGCGCGAACCCTAATCGATTGGCTGCCTCCACGGTCGCAAACAGCATAATAAAAAAGATCACAATTTTCCCGACCATTTGTGATGGAGACACTGATCCCTGGAACACTTGTTGCACCCCGAATTTTGCAGGTAAATGGTCAAACCCCATGCCTCCCAATAAATTACTTAAAAGATTCGAGATTAACCGTGACACCAAAAAAGCCACAGTCAGAATGATCGCTGCGGCAAAAATATTCGGGATTGCACTCATCATGGAATCAAGCATTTGAGTAGCCGGAACCGTGATGACCTCAATATTGAGGGCTTGAAGAGCCGCAATAAGAGCAGGGACTAAGATGAGAATATAGGTCACCAGGCCAACCAGATGAGATAAAGACATGGTTCCACGGAGCCCTATTTGCTCGCCCAAAGAATCAGCCCCGCTGGCTGCTAATAAATTGCTCACCAGATCCCGAACAATCTTGGCCACGAACCATCCGACCACCCCAATAATGAGAGCCCCGAATATATTGGGAAGCATCCCTAACATTTCATTGACCATTTCTTGAACAGGGGCTAAAAGCCCATCTAATTCCAAGGTGCCCAGGATCGCGGGAAGAAACAACAAAATAATTAGCCAAAACAACACATTTCCCAGATTGTCACTCATTGGACTCATCCCGGCGCATGTACTGAGCTTGTCATCCAGATTTGTTGCTTGTAAGACCTTTGTCACTAACGTCCGAACGATGGTGGCAATCACCCATGCCACTAATAGCAACACTCCCCCAGCCACCATTTTCGGAACAAACGCCAATACTTGATCCAAGAGTCCTCGAAGAGGCCCCGACACCAATTCCAAATTCAGGGCATTGAAAAAACCCACTAACACCAGTAACAACACCAAATAATACGATGCGGCGGCTGTTCCACCTTCAATATCCATTACCGCCCCGGTTGTCGTTCCAAACCGTTTATTGAGCTGAAGAACACCTAGCCCTTTCTTCACGCCAGCCCGGATTACAACCGCAACAAACCATCCAATAAGAAGAATTCCCACAGCCCCTAACACACCAGGCAAGGTGGCACCAAGGGTTTCCTGCAAGGTTTCTGTCAATTTGGTCATGTCCATGGATAACTCCTTTTCGTGAAGATTTATTGCGGTCAACTTAATTATGTGAATTCAAGTGAGAAGAGTTTCATCCTTTTATTTTCAATTTTCGTAATTATATCCAAGGGAAAAAAGAGCCTTGGTATCCCCTTTCTTGGAACCCTCGGCAGGGTCGTTGTCGTATTTATAATTGACCTGCACCGAAACATTGAGCCCTTTCCAAATATTAAATCGAATGCCCTGTAGGGTGTTGACGTAATAATTCGACACATCGCCTAATTCAGGGAACCCCATTTGCCGATGAAAAATTGTGAGTTTTGGGATAACCTCCCATTCCCAACGCAACGCCCATCGATATACCCCATGATTGGTGTCATCATCAATCTTTCTATCCTCATTAAAAAATCCTGCTCCTATATCTCCCTGAAGCGTCATCTGGCTAAAATAGGGGTTCGCAAAATCTCCCTTCTCGATAAATTCATAGCCGGGGCCAGCAGTGACGGCCGTACGGAGGTTCAAATCATCAAAGGTATCTTGTTCCATCAGTACGGCGAGGAAAGCATACCACCGTTGCGTCATGAAAAAGTTCAGGTCTATCGTTCCAAACGCATTTCTATCTGTCACCCTTTTCCTTTCCTCGGCATAGAAATACCTGGCATCAACTATGAGTCGGAGTCTTTCACTTCTGGCTTGGAATCCACCGAGGAGGTTTGCCTGCGCGTCCTTAGTATTCCCCGATGAAATTTTCCCCCCGAAATTGATATTTGCCTTATATTTCACGGGCTTTTCCTCTGGAGGGTTGATCGCGGTCACAGATGCTAATTGAATCGGAATACGGATGGTCAGCGGATCTGCGGACAATAGAAGTTCTCCTGGCTCTCCTTTTTCTGCAATTCCTGTGAGGCTTGCCCCATTCCCCAAGACAAAGACCACCGGCTGACTGGTGGCAATATTTTCGACCTCCCCCCATGTGATAAGAAAAGGTTCTCCGGCCCCGAACGCGGCTTCAACCTTCAGAGTCCCCTCAACCATTTCCACGAGGTCGCCATGGATAATACTGCCATCTTTCAGAATGACCGAGGCCAAAACTCCTGCATGAATTGAATAAGGCACAACCCAAGACATGAGCACGAAAACAAGACACAACCGATGAATCATCAAGACTCCTTTCCCATGTGGTGTCAGACTTGATTAACTTGACTAAGTTAAATGCAGATGCTACTGGCCAACTTTTTTACATGTGGATTAACCACGATGACCAAAACAACATTTTCCTGCTCATTGGACCTCTTTAACATGAAAAAACCTCTCTACTCAAGCAAAGTCGACAAGACTGAAATTTTACTCATGAAAGCAATAGGCAACACGATTTAGCAGGACACGGGATGAAGCTAGAAAGCCAGCGAGGGAGAAAGATGGTGGTTAGAAAGCAGCCAAAAGTGATGAGGCACAAAATGAACGTAAACATTTTAGCATTAATCTTTTTCTGGCTCGGAGCTCCCATGTTGGTGAGTGACTCGATCTTCATCGAACAGGTCAGCCATTTCTTGCGCCATGACATCATTGTCATGAGGAAGAGAAACAACAGTCAATTCTTTTTTAATTTTTGGAGATTGAGGCTTCGGATCTTTGGATCCGGCTTCGGAATCTTCTGGTCCTTTAGATTTTTTAGCGTCATCCATAATGACAATCTCCTCTACAATGGTTACTCAAACGATTCCAAATACGACTGCTCAGGGAACTTGAGTTGGCACGCTGCACAGGTCACAAAATAGACCGCCTCACGGACAGAAAGCACAGCTCTGAAATCCAATGACACCCCGCGATGCTGACAGAATTGACAGGCAATTTCTTTCAGACGATAAGGAACATCCGGTTGTGTTTGTAGATAAAATTCCATATCCGTATGGACGGGAAAGATATAAAAACAATCTCGACAAATTGCTTTCCATTCCCCATCCCCCTTCGTCACGCTCCTGGAATCAATTCCAAAACGATTGCTCTTGCATATGGCACATTTTACCTCTCCCAAGCGGGCTTCAACTTCTTTGATGCTTAATTGAACCATCCGTTACGACCTATTTTTCTAATAATTCTCCTTAGTTTTGCCAGTATAGGCTGGTGGAGAGATTCCCGCAACCGGAACCCGCCTTTGAATTAAGGAACGTTGAGGACAAGCTGAGCAATACGCCCTACTGTTTATTCCAATTGTTTTTGGCCTTTCCCATACCGACGAGATATCGATTATGATCAGCTATATTGCCGACCATCTCGACATTGGCGAACCAGCGGATGCCGAATCACCCCCCTATATTCATCAGCGCGGTTCTCTGGACCGCCCTAGATATTCAACTTTCTCCACCCTCCAACAACGTCTTTTCTCGGTTGCCCCTTATAGAATATACCAAGCCAGACCTGATTGATCTTGAAATGGGTGTCAGAAGAGGATTTCCAGATTCAACCAGAAATCTGCTACAACTCGTGATGGATCATCCCGTAGACCTTACAGTCTTGGCAACTAAAGGGAGCAGATTCCTTAACCACTCGGTTTTTCGAACAATAGACCTTCATGCCCGAGCTTCCAGAAGTCGAAGTTGTCCTCCAACACCTCAAGGCTCAAGTTCTTGGGGCAACAATTGAGACACTCGTTATTCATCGTTCAGATATCGTCCGTACCGGTCTGAACCTCATCCCTTGGTTTCATCATGCAAAGATTACCAGCATTCATCGAATTGGAAAATGTGTGGTCTTGACGTGTCGCCAGGCTCAGAACACACGGTATCTCCTTTCGGAATTAGGCATGACGGGGCTCTGGTTTTTTAAGGCAGACTTGGCTTCAACACCTCAACACATCCATTGCCGCATCAAATTATCAGGCACAAAAATTCGGGAACTTCATTATTGGAATCCTCGCCGATTTGGTCGACTCTGGCTCTTTAATTCATCAGGACTAAAAGCCTTCATGCAGCGCCGATTCGGGCCAGATGCCTTAAGCATTACCGAAGCACCATTTCGTCAGCTTCTCCAAACAACTCGCGGCCAATTGAAACCATTCTTCCTTAATCAACATCGCCTGGCAGGAATAGGCAACATCTATGCAAACGAAATATTGTTTCGCGCCAATATCCATCCGAATACAAAAGGCCATCAACTCCGGCAAACATCCTGTCAACGACTCCACCAGAGGATGCAAGAAGTGTTACGAGAAGCAATCGCAGCCGGGGGGTCTTCTATTCGAGATTTCCGTGCGCCCGACGGCTCCCAGGGACACTTTCAGCATGCACATCAGGTGTATCAAAAAGACGGCATGCCCTGTCCCCATGGCTGCCCAACCCTCATCAAACGCATCCAGGGTGAACGCAGCTCATTTTATTGCCCTAAATGCCAAAAGAGACGGTAACCCGATGGATATTTCCTTGAGGCATGTTGAGGCCTTTGCTAGAATGCTCTCAGGCTCATACCATTGTTCATGAACATGATTTCAGAAAGGTAATCCGAGTTCTCTGTGCGAAAAATTAAACTACAAGAAGGGGTGGATTTAGCAAATCTGTTCGGTCCACATGACTTGCATCTCAAAATGATCGAAGGCGAGCTGAAGGTCAACATGGCCGCACGTGGAGATGAGATTACATTGGAGGGGCAGCCCGAATCCATCCAGCGAGCCGAACATATTTTACAGGAATTAGCCGATTGGACCCGGACCTACTACGAACTAAAACCGGAAGACATTTCGCGAGCCATCAGAGCGACTGAAGAACAACGCGACGTTCCGCTTAAGCCCTATACCGTTTCGACCAGTCCTCTTCCCACGCAAAAGGGCACAGTCAGTCCAAAGACTCCGACACAGCAAGTCTACCTTCAAGCCATCAAACAATCCGATCTGGTCATTGCCATTGGACCCGCAGGAACCGGGAAAACGTATTTGGCCATGGCGATGGCATTGGCCGCACTAGCCCAAAAACAAGTCAGTCGCATTATTTTAGCGCGTCCCGCGGTCGAAGCCGGGGAACGTCTGGGATTTCTCCCTGGCGATTTATTTGCCAAAATCCATCCCTACTTGCGGCCATTATACGATGCCCTTTATACGATGATGGATATTGAACGTGCGAATCGCCTCATTGAACGAGGGGAAATTGAAATTGCGCCACTAGCCTTCATGCGAGGAAGAACATTGGATGACGCGTTTGTCATTCTGGATGAAGCACAAAACGCTACGACCGAACAGATGAAAATGTTTTTAACTCGTCTCGGGATGAATTCGAAAGCCATCGTCACTGGAGATATCACACAAATCGATTTACCGGAATCACAAAAATCAGGGTTGACGCAAATTGCGGAAATCCTCGTGAAGATTGAAGGCATCAAATTCGTATATTTTTCTGAACAGGATGTGGTCCGACATCGGTTGGTCAAAGCCATTATCAAAGCCTATGATCGTTTCGAAAATGATTCGGGATCAAACACGAATGGCCGAGGACCAACGGCCTAATGCCCAATGGCCATTTGGTTCCGTACACACCTTCGGCGCATTTCCGTCCGTGCCAATACTCTTCGACGTGTCACACAGTCAATATTAGTGCAAGCCGGGTATCCTACAGCACATCTAAGCGTATCATTCGTCGGCGAGACACGAATGCGAAGTTTAAATCGGAGATATCGAAGGCGAGAGTACCCAACAGACGTGCTGGCGTTCCCAATGGCAAGTAAAGGGGAACAGACAGAAGTCTTTCTGGGAGATGTCGTCATATGCTTGCCAGTCGCCATTGGGCAAGCCTCTCAGTTCGAAAACACCCCAGACCAAGAAGTTCTTCGATTATTGATTCATGGAACACTTCATCTTCTAGGCCATGACCACGAAAAATCCGAACGAGAAGCCACACGGATGCAACAAAAAGAACAGGCGATCTTCAAAAAGCTCTCTCCCGTCCCTCGACTTCTTGCCTAAAGCAGAAAACTCGGCGCAGCCAACCTCTTCCCTTTTGCACACATCATGAGCTGGATTCAACGTCTTCAAGATGGGTTATCGAAAACACGCCAAAGTGTACAAAGTTCATTGCGCCGTTTGGTAGGGGGCCAGCTTGATCCGGCCGTCATGGAAGAAGTTGAAGAAAGTCTCCTGCAAGCCGATGTGGGTGTACGAACGGTCCAGCGGTTTCTGGAAGGAGTAAACTCTCAAACCGGCCCGTTTCAATCTGCCAATCCACTTGAAGTCCTTCATAACCTTCTCCTCGATATTCTTCGGAAGGGAGAAACGGAGCCACTGGAAGACATCATTCGTCGAGGCCCCAAACCCTTTGTGTTCTTAACCATCGGCATCAATGGAGTGGGGAAAACGACGACCATCGCCAAGTTAGGACATCGTTTCAGTCAGCATGGGTTGAAAACGCTCTTTGTGGCAGGCGATACATTTCGCGCGGCCGCGATCGAACAATTGGATATTTGGGGGAAGCGAACAGGCATCGACGTGATTAAACATAAACAAGGCTCCGATCCCGCAGCCGTCGTGTTTGATGGCATCGTCGCAGCCAAATCCCGAGACCTTGATGTGGTTCTCATTGATACCGCCGGACGGCTCCATACCAAAATCAATTTGATGGATGAGTTACGGAAGATTAAACGCATCATCCAACGAGAAATACCTGATGCTCCACACGAAACATTACTCGTCTTGGATGGCACATTAGGTCAAAATACCATTGCACAAGCTCGACAGTTTCATGAAACAATTGGTGTCACAGGCTTAGCCCTCACCAAGCTGGATGGAACCGCGAGAGGCGGCGTAGTTGTAGCCATAGTAGACGAACTCAATCTCCCTATTCGCCTCATCGGGGTGGGTGAAGGAGAAGAGGACCTCCAAGATTTCAATGCCTCTGCCTTTATAGATGCCTTGTTACCCAAAGAAACCCCTCCTACCTGATATGGCCGCCCTGAGTTTTCTCATCTGGCTCATCTTCGGGAACCTGTGCAGCACCCACATAGCTGAAGCCTACTCACCACCATCCATAGGCCATACCCTGGCCGTGGAAATAGACCCTGATACCCACCGACTCACCGCTACTGATACCCTGCATCTACCCCAAAGCCTGTTAGGTCATGCACCACTATGGTTTGCACTTAATTCCCACTTAACGATTGATCGGGTTGAGCTAAACGGACAGTCGGTCATGGTTTCCCAGCTCCCTACAGATACTCCAGACCAATCAACGTTTACACAATGGGTGGTCGATCATCTCTCATCGACTCTTGAACAATCAGAGTCATCAACTATTCTGAAGATTGTTTACCATGGCGAAATCGACGATTCGCCAAAAGGCTCAGGCGGACTTCGCTTTATCCGGCCGGATAAGACCAATGGACACATTGGACCGCAAGGGATCTATCTCACATCAGAAACATTTTGGTATCCGACCTGGGAACATCATTTCGTAACACTTAATTTAACACTCACCCTCCCTTCTGACTGGCATGCTATCACGCAAGGGCAGGAAACCGATCAGTCCGTAAGGGAGACGCAACGCATTAGCCAATGGAGCATTCATACTCCAACGGAAGCATTGACGGTAGCAGCAAACCGTTTTGTCGTGCAGAAAAGACTTTGGCGAGGCATTCAACTGGCTACCTATCTTTTTCCTGACGAAGCACCGTTGGCCCAGCAATACCTTGATGCCACCGAAACCTATCTTGATTTGTACACGAAGCTATTGGGTCCTTACCCCTTCACACAATTTGCGGTCGTTGAAAATTTTTTTCCCAGCGGGCTTGGCATGCCATCATTCACACTACTTGGACAAGGCATTGTGCGGCGCGGCTACACACAGCCCTACTCCCTCGGCCATGAAATAGTGCATTCCTGGCTGGGGAATTCTGTTTTCAATGACTTCGCCAAAGGCAATTGGGTGGAAGGCCTCACGACCTATCTCGCCAATTACTATTATGATGAAGTGACAGGAAACGAACAGAACGCGCTCAAGACGCGCCGCCGCATGATGCATGAATATAACCTGTATGCGACTCCTGAGAAGGACTATCCCATACGCCAGTTTCACCACAAAGAAATCCGTATCGATAATGCAATTGGCTACCAAAAAACTGCGTTGGTCTTTCACATGCTCAGACAAGAACTTGGCGATACCGCGTTCTTCAAAGGCATCCGTCAAATCGTCAAAGAAGGGACGGGACAGTATTTTGAATGGAAAGATCTCGAACGGGTGTTCTCACAGATTGCAGGGCAGGATCTTACGGAATTTTTCAAACAGTGGGTTGACCGAACCGGCGTACCATCGTTAACACTTAGCGACCTATCGATACAGCCAGATCCTCTTCGAAAAGACCACCCCACGGTATCTGGAGCCATTCTACAAAAGGATTCTTTCTACAA
>QIDY01000124.1 GCA_003228495.1 Nitrospirota bacterium | reverse complement strand
ATTCCCAAAAGCGTGCCGCTTAGCTCGGGCTTCAACAGACTTAAAGCCGCGAGGCTGAGGGTGATTCCAATACCTCCAAAGGGAAGGTACCCCAATTCCACTTTTGTGGCGGAGAGTTTTCCCACTAAGAGAGAGCCTATTCCCACACCCACGCCAAAGGCTGCTAGGGGGAAGCCGGAGTAAGTATCCGATAAATGCAGGACGGCCTTGGCATAAATCAATACGTCTTGCCCGACCAAGCTGGCTAGTGTCCAAAACGCTATAGAGCCCAGGACGCCCAAGGTTAGGACGCGATCCGTGCGGAGAGCGTCGACTGCCGCCTGCCAGGTGTCTCGAATATTCCCATCAGGGCGGGCTTGTGGGACCGGGGGGATTAGGAACGAGGCCCAGAGCCCCGCTCCTGAAAAGATGACCAAAGCCAATCCGGCTATCCAGGGCATGTGACTAAAAATGTCCAGCAAGGGGCCCGCCAGTGCGGTTCCACCGATTATCGCCGTGAAGGTCCACATCTCCAATTGCCCGTTTCCCCACGATAAACGGCGGTGGGGTAGCAGCTCCGGCAGAATTCCATATTTGGAAGGACTGAAGAGAGCGCTTTGTGCTCCCATGCCCGCTAGGACTAGGAGAGGTAAGAGGCCACCTTCGGGATTGTAAAAGAGGGCAGCCGTGCCGGCGCTCATCAGTAAGACCTCAAGGGCTTTCATCATGACAATAACGGTGCGTTTACTAAAACGATCGGAAAAGACTCCGGCAAAGGCGGAGACCACCATCAACGGAAGAGTAAAAATAACAAAGGCTTGCGTGGTTTGAATTTGTGACGCCAATTCAAATGCTGGCCCGGATAGTTCGGTCGAGGCGGCGACCTGTTTGATGGCTAAGAGAGCGACCATGAGTTTCCAGGCATTGTCATTGAACGCGCCAAAAAATTGCGAAATGAGGAGTCCACGAAGGGCGCGCGTTGAAGCCGAATCTGACGAAGAATCTGGGAGAGAATTTTTCATGACCCTTACGAAGGGAGGGTGACTCCTTTAGCTCGCTCTGAGGGAAGGGGTATTATCAGGCCACGTCAACAGGGTAATGGTATTGTGATGACTTCGTGAGAAGCATGTTGCGATGTGGGGAGAGAATGTCATCAAGAGGATTGCGAAATAGTACCATGTTTACAATAATTTCAGAAATTTTCCGATGATATCCGCTTAAAGTTCTTGGTCGAATGACCGATTTATTACAGATACCTAAAAGATTTTGGTTCGTGTGATGAACGTGTCATTGGGTTTGGCTCAAATTTCCGTGGGCTGGTAGAGGTGACACATGTTGCTTCAAGGTGATTACACGGGATCGAACTGAGATTCATAGCCTTTCCTTATAATTGCTATGGGAACTACCACTGTCTTTCCCCGAGAAACGGAAATGAGTTCCGCCTCAACCCAAGCGGGAGAGTCTGTCTTTCATAAGATGAGGAACGTTTTGAATAGCGTGCATGTCTCAGCGGGATTAATTAATCATCAACTCCGAGAATTTCATGTGGATGATGTCGGGCGGATTGCGGATATGTTAGAGGCCCATGAGGACAATGTCGGATGGTATCTCACTCAAGACCCCAAGGGAAAAAAAATCGCTCATTTTTTAGGACAATTAGGCCAGGAATTGGGACATAAACATTTGCATACTCTCACGGAACTGACGACTCTGAATTATTATCTTGAGCAACTGGAATCTTTATTCACAACCGGGCAAACACCCGAGCGAGATGGAGGGCATAAAGACACCGTTCATTTTACGGTTGTGCTGGATGAGGCGGTTATGGCTCATCAGGGAGATTTGGACCGAATGGGAATAGAAGTAGCCCGGGAATATTGCTCTGTTGGAGAGGGTATCTTGGAGGCAGCCAGGCTGAGACCGATTTTAGTGAATTTGATTCGGAATGCGATTAATGCGATGCGGGAAGCGACAGCGCGCGCGCAGCGTTTAGTCCTACATGTTTTGCCGTGTCCGGATCGTGACGGGTTTGTTCGTTTGCAGGTAGAAGATACGGGTCGTGGTATCGCATCGGACTGTCTCACCCAGGTCTTTTCGCCTCAGCAATTGGGGGCTCAGGCAGACCTCCTGCCCAACCTTCACACGAGTGCGATAGCAGCCAAAGACCTTGGTGGGTCCTTGCGGGTTTGGAGCGATGGTCCGAATCAAGGTGCCATTTTTACACTGGATCTACCAGTTATTCACATGGAGGAAAAACGGTAATGGACATGGAACAAGCCAATCGGCGGATTTTGGTTATTGATGATAATGTGGCCATTCACGATGATTTTCGAAAAATCCTGGAACGCTCTTTTGATACCTCATTGTTGCAGGAAGTCCGGGCTGAACTATTCGACGATGTTGAAGAACAAAAGGTCGTTGAAAAATTTGACGTGGAATGTGCGGATCAAGGGCAAATGGGATATCGCATGATCCAAGAAGCTATGAAAGCGGATCGACCCTATGCCGTTGCCTTTGTGGATATGCGAATGCCTCCCGGTTGGGATGGCGTGGAAACGGTCGAGCATTTATGGCAAGAAGATCCTGATTTGCAAGTCGTGATCTGTACGGCGTTTTCGGACCATGCTTGGGAAGATGTGATCCAACGACTTAATAAAAATGACAAGTTACTTATTCTCAGAAAGCCCTTTGATAACATCGAAGTATGGCAATTAGCGAATTCGTTAACCAAACGGTGGACTGAGGCGCGGCAGGCCAAATCTCAGTTGGATCTGTTGGCAAAATGGGCTGAAGAACGGGCCGAAGAAATCGTCAAAACCAACTAATTGAATCAGGGTCCGAATGGGCCTCGTTTTTTCTTGCGACAAATTGAGCCTTGTCAGGTGTGAAGATTGGTAGACAGAAGAGGTGCAATTCTCTCACCTGGGCATATGGTGAGAATCCAGAAAAGTGGCTTTCCGTTTATTGTGCCACAGATGAATGACTCCGCATGTTGTCTTCCGATTTTCCATCCCCCCCACAAATGTTGTCTCTTGATGTCTTGATGGTTGCCTTTCATGAGACGGAGTTATCTCCATCTTGCCGTTCTGTGCTCATATCCCTTGACCCCAAGGCATTAGTGCAATGGGTTCCGACCGTCCAGAAGGGTATCGCTCAAATTGAGTCAGGGAATTCGTATGATGTGATTGTTCTTGATTGTCGAAAAGAAGGATGGGAATGGGAGCAAGTCCGTCAGATACAACAGAAAGATAAGGTGGCTGTGATCCTTGAGATTGTAAAAATCCACGAAGGTGAAAGTGACCGGGAGAAGATTGCTGAGGATACGGTTGGATATCGTGTAGATGAAACGATGGCACCGACTGTCTTGAAGTGGGTGCTCCAGCAGGCGCAGGAACGAAAGCGGTTTCTGGCTGACCAGGAACAGCTTCGGAGTCAGTTAGGCGAAGCAGCGTACAAAATCGAAATGGCTGATGTGGCCTCAACCGTCCTACATAATGTAGGTAATGTTCTGACCAGCGTGACGGTGGCGGCCAATATGGTCGAATCCGTCATCGATCAGTCTTCAGTGAGTCTCGTGAATCGAATGGCCGAACTCATGAAAGCCCATGATGAAGATTTAGGGACCTATCTTACGGAAGACCCCAAAGGCAAACGTATTCCCCTGTCCCTTGAAAAACTTGGGAACCACCTTATCGAAGAGCAGCAGGCGATCATCAAGGAAATGAAGGGATTGGTCCGGAATATTCATCATATGAAGCAAATTATTGCTTCTCATCAAACGATGGCTAAGTCTGCGGGAAAGGCAGAGCAGATTTCGTTAGTCGATGTGTTGTCTCATGCCCTGGAACTCAGTTTTCAGCCTGGAGATGCGGAGTGGATTACCATTGATCGCGACTATCAGGCGGTGCCGATTGTCTTGGCGGATCAACATCAATTGCTTCAGATTTTGGTGAATCTGCTTCGCAATGCAAAACAAGCAATGCGACAACAGGCTCAGGATAACCACGTGCTTAAGCTCAGCCTGAAATATCAAAACGAAGATGAGACTTCCGTGCTTCTAATCCAAGATAGTGGGATGGGGATTGCGCCCGAGCATTTGTCAAAAATGTTTACACGAGGATTTACCACGAAAAAAGATGGAAATGGGATTGGGCTTCACAGTTCGATCTTAGCCATCCAGAACATGGGCGGCTCGATGCACGTCCAAAGCGATGGCCTCGGGAGGGGAGCCACGTTTACGCTAGTCTTCCCCGTTCAAAAAGAAGTGGTGCAGTCATGACGGTAGGGATGCTGGGACATCGACGTACATTGTTGATGGTTGAAGAGCGCAAGACTCTTGATAAACTCCAAACGTTTCCTTTTATATCTCAGGATTTTTTAGGGTAATCATGACACAGCATTGGCAGCCAAAGACTAGTTTACCTCTCGAAGATCCTGAGTATGCGATCATGAATCAACTTACCCAGTTGAAAGAAACCAATCAGCGCTTAGAGCAAGACCTGCTTGGGCAAAAGGAAATTGAAAGACAATTAACTCAATCGGTTCGAGAATTGGAGACACGAAATTTGGAAATCTCTGTCGTAAGGGATCAAGCCTTGACCGAGTTGCGTGAACGAGAGCGGATCGAATTGACCCTCCGGCAAAAGACCGAAGAATTGGCCAGATCAAATAAGGACTTAGAACAATTTGCCTCTCTGGCCGCACATGATTTACAGGAACCGCTTCACTCCACCCAAGTATTTTTAGACCTATTGCGAACCAGACATGGGTCGTCACTTAATAAGCAGGGACAAGGCTATCTGGACCGTGTGACAAAAGCGGCCAGCCGGATGCAACAATTGATCGAGGGATTGTTAGTTTATTCTCGAATCGATGCGCCTGGGTCAACGGGAGTCCCGCTTTCTTTACAACAAATTGTTGAGGACATTCTTTCGGATCTAGGAGCATATATTGAAGAATCACAGGCGGAGGTTCATGTTGGGGATTTGCCCATGATTCATGGTGATGCTGTGCATATCCGGCAGTTGCTTCAGAATCTCATTGGCAATGCTTTGAAGTTTCACAAACAAGGGTTGCCTCCGGTTATTCATATTTCGTGCGTGGTGATCCAGGATCGTCGTCATATAGGGCCAGAAAAGCCTGGTAATCTCTGCAAGATCGACATTCAGGATCATGGTATTGGGATTCCTCATGAACAACTCGACAAGATTTTTGGAATGTTTAAACGCCTACACCGCAAAGATGAATATGAGGGCACGGGCATTGGGCTTGCGGTATGTCAACGCATTGCAGACCAATGTGGCGGCGCAATTTCGGTACGCTCTACTATTGGGGAGGGGTCGACCTTTACGGTGACTCTACCCGCTTTATAGGATGGTTGAGTGACGACGTTTCCCAGTGTGATGTCAAGGGATTTCAGAATACCCATAGTAGTTGCTTTAACCACAAGGGAAAATTTGTTTAGTGCTTCCTTCGTAACGAAAGCTTTCGTCATAGATTTCTCGTCTCTCCTGAAATAAGCCTGTTGCCAGAGATACCTTATGACTTCCTCCTCCTTTCATTCTTCCATTCGGCATGCATTGGCAATAAGCGATGATGCCACCATCCATGACTTTCTGAGGCAGGCCCTGCATGTTTCCTCTAATGGTGCAACTTTACAAGATAGAACAACAGTATTGTCGAATCCCACAACTGACAACCTGAGTGCTTTGTCTTTCACCCTTGTTAGCGTGGAAGATTGGCAGACTGCCTTTCAGAATGTCGCGGAAGAAAAGCGCAAGGGAACGTCTTTTTCTCTCGTCTTTCTATCTGTTTGCCTGAACCGATGGGATATAGTGCGTGAAAATATTGAAAAGATCTGGGATCTGGATGACACCATACGCTGTATCTTGTGTTTGGCACAGGATATCGCGTCGTGGCCAACTGGTCTGTCGTTGAGTCGGCCTGAGCAATGGGCTGTGTTTCGGATGTCTGGACTCCCAGAAGAAGTTTTTCAGTTGGCATCGTGTCTGATTGCCTTTTCGGTTTCTTCGTCTCCATGTGTATCAAATGAGTCAAGGATTTCAGATGCGAACAATACGGTTGACGGTGAAGCCATGCCTGAGGTCTCCAATGACGTGGTTAACCAACAGGCTGAATTGGCATCGGCTCGTGACGAATTAGCGACTTCAAAAGTCTATGTGGATAATGTGTTGCGCTCGATGGCGGATTCCCTTTTGGTGATTGATGCCAATTTAACAATTTGCTCGGTTAACCCATCATTGCTCAAGCTTTTGGGGTACAGTGAGGACGAACTCATTGGACAATCGCCGGGATGTATTTTTGGAGAGGAGTTCGCCCAGGGTACCATTATCGAAAACTTGCTTCTTCAAGGGGCAGTCAGTGGTGTTGAGTCAAGTTTTCTCACGCGTGATGGCCGATTGATTCCGATTTCAGTCTCTGGTTCCATGATGCAGGATGAACAGGGGCAATTCCAGGGATTAGTGTGTGTGGCGCAGGATATTACCGAACGCAAGCGTATGGAAGAAGAAAAATTGCAATTACATGAGCAATTATTGGATACGTCCCGACAGCTAGGAATGGCTGAAGTGGCGTCAGATGTGCTGCATAATGTCGGGAATGTGTTAAACAGTATTAATGTGTCCATTGGAGTCGTTTCTGATCTTCTTAAGAATTCGATGGTTGGGGATGTGGGACGAATCTCACAACTTTTTCACAAGCATCGCGAAGATCTCGGAAATTACTTCTCCACCAATCCCAAGGGAAAACAAGTCCCTGCCTATTTAGAGAAACTATCTGGCCAATTAATGGAAGAGCAACGAGTCGCGATAGCAGAATTGGACCGGTTGCGTGAAAATGCGCACCATGCTCAACAATGTGTGGCGGCACAACAAGATCTTGCGAAGCCAAGTGGAATAACCGAACCCATCTCAGTGGTGGAATTATTAGAAGAAGCCTTAGCGGTGAATCATGAGCTATTGGAGGCAGGGCACGTTAACGTATCCAGAGAGTTTCAAGAAATTCCACAGCTTATTGCGGATAAGCATCAAGTGCTTGAAGTGATGATAGATGTGATTAAAAATGCCTGTCAGTCCATGATATCGGTTTCGGATAAACAACTCCTTGTACGAGCGAAACTTGTTCCTGGTCCACCTGATTCTGTCAGTCTCGAAATTCAAGATTCCGGTGTGGGTATTGCTTCCGAGGACCTCATTAAAATTTTCAGTCAAGGCAATAATTCCCCAAAAGGTGGCCGTGGTGGCATGAGTTTGCATAATGGAGCCCTTATGGCAAAGAACATGGGTGGAGCCCTGTGTGCTCATAGTGAAGGAATAGGGCATGGGGCCACCTTTTCTCTTGAGTTGCCGGGCAACTTTCACTTCCCTGACCTGTAAGGGTCCGTCACGACATACCCAAAGTCACAATCCTCCGTTCTAAGTTTTTTCTCTCGTATCATTATTTTCCACTGTGCGTTGTGTGTTTCTTTTTTTCATTCTAGAACGTTTACGTGTGTTGCTAGCTTTATGTGTGTCTGGTTCTTACGAGATTCTTAAGAGACCGACTGAGAAAACCGAGAAAAAAATGACGTGGTCTGTCAGGTCCGAGGAGAAGAGTCAACGATTCTTTTGAAATCTACCTGCCTAATCTTGAGGAGCATAGGGGTGGAAAGGTGAACAACGATTTGATGTTTGTGGATCCGTATGTACTTGAAACTGATGAATTGGAAAAATATATCCGTGTGTTAACACCACAGATAGGAGCCCTCCCGTCTGATCTCGCAAATGGGGTGAGCATAGTCGTGGAAGTGTTTACGCTAGCTGAAGGATTTGGAATGTTACCATTGTCAATACAGGCAGTATGGCGACATAGCGTGCGAACGGGCTATATGGCGGCTCTGATTGCCATCAATCAGCATGTCGCTCGACCTTTGGTATGGCGGGCTTTTGTGGGTGGACTCTTGCATGATATCGGCATGTTAGTCTTTCTGACTCAGCAGCCGCAGGTGTTTATGGCTGTGGTTGATATGGCTCAATGTCGGGGAGAAGAGTTAGGAACCATAGAAAAAAATATTTTAGGTACCACGCATGCCGAAAGCGGTGCCAAGTTTTTGGCTCGATGGGGCATTCCAGCCGAGATACTGACCATCGTGAGTTTTCATGATCAACCCTATCAGGTTCCTCATTCAGATTTCTGTCCCCTTACGGCTGTCTATATTGCCAATGTGTTGGAAGGTGGGGGAATCGCACAAGATGGTGATGGGGTCATCGGTTGGGAGGGAGAAGCCTATTTAATGCGTTTGGGCTTATGGGAGAATCTCCCACTTTGGCAAGGATGGATGCGAGACCTTCATCATCTCTCTGTGTAATGTAATCATCGCGTTAGCCCACAGAACAAGGGTGTGTTCTGCATCCTTGGTTGTGGTTCCAAGTTGGATTTCCCACCCGTTCACGAGAATTCATGAATTTTCTTCTGACATGTTCTTCTGCTCCTCCCGCGAAGGGAATTCGGGACCCGAGGGTTTGGATTTTCATTAAGAGCAGTGAGGAGTTGTCCGTCAGGTTTCACCAATGAAAAACGCAATTGCACAATGGACCTGTTGAATATTTCCCTCCCATGGCAGAGAAACGACCTAGGAGAAATCGCTATCAGCAGCCGGGGGGAATGGTCAAAAAAGTTCGTCCAGCAAGGCCGCAGCCTTTTTGACGCGCGGAGCGTACTCTCAGTACGTGAGCACGGCAAAAGGGCGAGA
>QIDY01000097.1 GCA_003228495.1 Nitrospirota bacterium | reverse complement strand
GCGGAAAGGATTGCCAGATTTCTTCGGTGATAAACGGCATGACAGGATGAAGAAGACGTTGAATGATTTCGAACGATTCTAAAAGTGTGTGGAGGGTAGCGGCGGCATCCTGAGGATTGCCCTGTTGAAGGCTGGACTTGGCCAGCTCAATATACCAATCACAGTATTCATGCCAGATAAATTGATAGAGATACGAGGTGGCTTGGTCAAAGCGATAGTCGTCTAAGGCCTTGGTGACTTCCCGAATGGCATGGTTTGCGACTGAGTATCCATCGATCCGGGAATGGGCGAGACTCCAGTGGAGCTGCAGTCTTGGGTCCATCGGCATGGAGTTGAATGAAGCGTGCGGCATTCCAAATCTTGGTGACAAAGTTTCGGTAGCCTTCAATACGTTCTTCAGCCAATTTCATATCCCGCCCAGGGGAGGCCATGGATGCTAAGGTAAATCGTAAGGCATCCGTTCCATATTGGCTCATTTTGGTGAGAGGGTCGATCACATTCCCTTTGGACTTACTCATTTTTTGTCCTTCAGCATCTCGGACTAATGCATGGATATAGACATCTCGAAAGGGGACTTGTCCTGTCAGCTTGATTCCCATCATTACCATGCGGGCTACCCAAAAAAAGAGGATATCCAGACCAGTGACCAAGGTTGAGGTGGGATAGAACGTTTTTAAGTCTTGCGTTTGTTCTGGCCATCCAAGTGTGGAAAACGGCCACAAAGCCGAGGAAAACCACGTGTCTAAGACGTCAGGATCTTGAAATAAATCAGATCCACCGCAGCGAGGACATATTTTGGGGTCCGTTTTTGACACGATGGGTTGTGCGTTAGGGGAGATGAAGCAGCTCATTTTATTTGAATCAGGGAGTGTTGTTGCCTCGACGGCATGGCCTGTATCAAGAAGGTTATTCTTGTTGCAGTTTCGACAGTACCAGGCTGGGATTTGATGCCCCCACCAGATTTGGCGTGAAATACACCAATCTTTAATTTGCCGCATCCAACCTAGATAATTGTTTTTCCATCCTTCGGGAAGAATACGGATCTTTCCGGTTTCAACGGCTTCGATAGCCGGTACGGCTAAGGGAGCCGTTTTCACAAACCACTGTGGGGAGAGATAGGGTTCGACCACGGTTTTACAGCGATAGCATTTCCCCAGTGCCATGGGATGTTCTTCTTCTTGGATGAGAAGATCTTTTTGTTTTAATGTCTCAATCACAATGGAACGGGCTTCCTGGACGGACTTGAGACTCAGAGTAGCCAATAGGTCTTGATCGACCATGGCATTTTTAAGACCCACGGGATCCATTTGAGCCTTATAGTCAAGAATCGTGAGAGGCTTCAGTCCATGCCGTTCGCCGGCTTCGAAATCGTTAAAATCATGTGCTGGAGTAATTTTGACTGCACCCGTGGCGAATTCACGATCCACAAGAATTGAGTCAGCTACGATGGGAATTGTGCGTGTTGTTAAGGGGAGTCTGACCTGCTTGCCGATCAAGTGTTGATAGCGAGGATCTTCTGGATGAACGGCGACAGCAGTATCGCCCAATAATGTTTCAGGCCGTGTGGTCGCGACGGTGAGAAACGTTTCTGGGTCTTCAGCTAAGGCATAGCGAATGTGGTAGAGCGTGCCTTTGAGGTCTTCGTGTTGGACCTCAATGTCGGAAAGAGCCGTGAGGCAGCGGGGGCACCAATTGATGAGACGTTCGCCGCGGTAAATTAATCCTTCTTTATAAAATCGTACAAACACTTCTCGGACGGCAAGAGAAAGTCCCTCGTCCATGGTGAATCGCAGGCGGTCCCAATCGCAGGAGGCTCCCAGTTGTTTGAGTTGGCCGATAATGGTGTCGCCGGATTGGTGCCTCCAGGTCCATACTCGTTCAATGAATGCCTGACGGCCAAGATCTTCACGCGATTGTCCCTCTTCTTTGAGTTGACGTTCAACGACATTTTGCGTAGCAATGCCGGCATGATCGGTGCCAGGTATCCAGAGGGTTTTCAAACCCTGCATGCGTTTCCAACGGATGAGAATATCCTGGAGCGTGTTATTAAGGGCATGGCCGATATGGAGTGAGCCAGTGACATTTGGGGGAGGAATGACTATACAAAATGACCCATCTTCTCCTGTATGGCGGGGTTGGAAAAGTTGGTGTTCAGCCCAATAGGCTCCCCACTGTTTCTCAACCGCCTTTGGATTGTATGTTTTGTCTAATTGAGGAGATGCCATAGAAGCTGGTGTTCAAAATCTTGAGGCGGCTGGATGTTAGCACGGGGCCTGGCCCCCTGCAATAATCCTAGAAACCGCAGTTGGATCACGAAAGTCTGCATAAGCTCTTCACGCACCTAGGAAATTCAAAAAACCTCTCATCACCCAAAAGGTGACCACGAGTTTTGTGAATTCCCTATGCACGTAAATTATCTTATACAGCTTTTTCCCGCCCAACTACCGTTTCTAGGATAATTGACTCTTGTTCCCTTGAGGGACGCTATGGTATAGAATCGACTCATCAACAAATTTCTTGAGAAGGAGAGTCTCTATGCCACGTGGTCGTGAAAAAGATCGTGAATTGCGAAGAAAACATCGAAAAAATCAACGTCGTGTGAAAAGTCTCGAGACGGCTAGTCGCGAAAAAGGCAAGAAAAAATAAGAAAAAGTCCGTTTCTTGTATACATTCCCCGTTTTAATATGTTTTTGCCTGCCTAATTTCTCAATCCCTTCCTACTTTTCTTATCCGGAAGAGGATTTCTCTTTTCTTTTTACCGGTGTCTCATTTTATGTCGAGAATTAGGGAGTGATCTTTATGGCTACCTCTCCCATTAAAGCGATATTTTTTGATGCAGTCGGAACATTGTTCGATGTGAAGGGTTCTGTGGGTGAAGTCTATGTGACATACGCCAAAAAATACGGATTTCCTGATACGGATGATATGGCCAAATCCTTAAATCAAGCATTTAAGGAAACATTCAAGACAATGCCAGCGCCAATTTTTTCGGTTGAACGGCCAGAGAAATTGAAACAATGTGAGCGGTTATGGTGGTTTGATGTGGTACATGCTGTCTTTTACCGTGTGGGAATGTTCGAGGGGTTTGACGATTTTTTCGACGAAGTCTTTGAAGCGTTTGGCCACTCAACACATTGGCAACTGTTTCCAGAAACGCGAGAGGTTCTGACTCATTTAAAGGAACGTGGATATGAGCTTGGCATCATTTCAAATTTTGACACTCGTTTTTTTCAGATTGTTCGGGCACTAGAGCTCGATCAATTTTTTGATTCCGTGACGATATCCAGTTTAGCCGGGGCTGCCAAACCGGCTTCCAAAATTTATTCTTATGCTCTTGATCAACATGTGCTGGTTCCTGGGGAAGCTCTCCATGTCGGCGATCAGAGAATTGAAGATTTTGAGGGAGCTCAACAAGCCGGTCTTCATGCGGTTTTAATTGATCGTCCTGGAACGATTGTGTTTGATAATCAAACATTTTCGAGTTTGGTGCCATTACTCGAGCTTCCACTTCTCCAACTATCCTCTTCCTAAGTTCCCCCTTACGCAGAATTTCCGTTGAATTCTGCGGTTCTGTTGTGTAACTTTTGTTATGCTTTGTCCAAGTTTTAGGGGGGATACTTGACCATTTTGGCTATTCGGGGTATGGTCTTTTTTCAAGGTAGATCTCCTCTTGCCTGTGCGGCCTATTCGCATGTTGATTTCTTGCAACGAATACTTTGAACTAAGTATTCCCTCACCCTAAAGACAATACCTATGGAATTATTTGCTATTAGTGGACTGCTAAATGGTCTTGCAGCCATTGGACTCGCCTCTTTTATCTATTTCCGCTCTCCCAGAGACCCTCGTCATTGGACATTTGCCTTATTTGGAATATCCACGGCCATTTGGAGCTTTGGATATTTTGCGTGGCAGATTTCCGCTTCTGAGTCATATGCCCTCTTTAATCTTCGCCTCTTGATGGCTGGCGCCATTTTTATCCCAATTACGTTTTTACATCATGTCCTGTATTTACTGCATAAGGAAATTGTCTGGAAGAATGTTGTTAAGTGGAATTATGTTGTTGGTGGAATTTTCCTGATTTTTGATGCTACGCCCCTTTATATTCAAAATGTCCAACCAATATCTCTATTCCCTTATTGGGGGGTCCCGGGTATTGCCTTTCATTTTTGTTTAGTTTGGTGGATAGTTCTTGTGGTTGTCGCCCACGTGCTTCTTGTTCAAGCGTATTTAAAAGAAAGGGGGCTGCCTCGAAGACAATTTCTCTATTTACTCATTGGATCCACGATTGGTTATGTTGGGGGAGCTACGAACTACCCACTATGGTATGGCATTGAAATTATTCCATACGGTACGGTGGGTTTTGGGATTTATATTTCGATTGTGGCGTATACTCTATTACGGTTTCATTGGTTAGATTATTCTGTCTACGTTGAAAAAGGATTTTCCTATTTTGCGTTGTTGTTATTGCTTTCCCAGCCGATTTACCCTGTCCTTTTACTTGCACAAATATGGGTTTTTGGAACGATTAATCCTCAATTTGCCATTATTCAACTTATTTTTCACCTATTGACGGTCGTGGCTGCATTTCAAATGAAGATTGGTACCAAGGGTGCGGTGGCGAGAACTATTATGAAAGGAAGAGAGTTACGAATTCAAACTCTTGCTAAATTTTCATCGGAAGTGGCCAATTTGCAAAACGTTCCCGATTTGGGCGACGCTATTTTAAAAACACTGGGGAAGGGGGCCAAAACATCTAAAGCCGCCATCTTTAGTTTGCAAGTTAACGAAAACCGGTATAAGGCAATTGCCACGGTTGGTTTTTCCCAAGATCATCCCTTAATGAGAAATGGATGGGCAATTTTTGATGATCTTCCACAATGGTTATTATTCACTCGGTCAAGACTTTCCATTAATGAATTGGCCCATTCTGACGAATGGGAAAAACGGGTCGCAAAAGAACTAGAAGAGGCTGGTTTAGAATTGTTGTACCCGATCTTTGGAAATAATCAACTTTTGGGCTTTTTGGCTTTTGGTTCTGATTCTAGCGAAGTCATTCAGACATTAGGGGGGAAAACGGTTTGGGATGCCCTTATCCGGGAATCTGCCTTGGCCTTAGAGAATGCCATTTTGCGTGAAGAAAATCGTCGATCCGAAAGCATGCTGTGCCAAGTTGATCGGTTGCGTTCACTTGAAACGATGGCGGATGGTTTGACCCAGGAACTTCATAATCCACTGGTGTCGATTAAAGCGTTTGTTCAAATTGCCCAGTTGCGGCGACATGATGGGGAATTTATGGATAAGCTTCATCGTATTATTGGAGAAGATCTGGGGAAGATTGAAGAGTTAACAAAAGAAATCAGGGAATATGTGAAGCCCATATCTTGGTCATTGACTCCAAAGGTTCAAATCAATGAGGTCATTGATTCCTGTCTGTTATTCGTCGCAAGCAATCCCAGCTATCACCATATTATGATTGAGAAAAATTTGAGTCCCCATATTCCGATGATACACATCGATCGCCAAAGACTCATGCAAGCTATCTTCAATGGGCTCTTGTTTCTCCTAAAAGATGCAGATAGTTTGGCAGAGACATTAACCATTGAAACAAAAACCGACTCCCAAGTCCTGGGGAAAAATTGGTTTCAGGTCGATATAGGTTGGAAGTCGCATCTGTCCACTCCGAACCTCACATTGGTCTCAGTGGACAGTTGGGACTTTGGTGATGCTTCGGAAAATATTCCTGATCCATCTATGACACAAGGAGTCCTTCTCGCTGCCAAAATAATTCAGCGCCACTCTGGAAATTTCCGACTGCTAACCAGCAAGAATTCTATTCTTGGATTCCAAATTCAATTGCCGGTCAATATTCCCAATGATCATGAACATCTCATCGAATCTTTTCCTCTTTCATCCTCTCCTCCCCAACAAGTTACATCGAGTTCTGACTCTGAAACCCTTTTCTCCTAAAGAAGAATTGCTACAATGCCGGCATTGGGGATTGATGCTATTTGTAGCGAAATCTAGACTATTTTTACCCTATGGATGTTTCTGAGCAAGCCTTACATTCGTTTTTCGAGCATCTTCCTGTTGTATTCTATCGGTGTGTTCAAAAAGGATTAGATCGAAAGTTCCAGTTTGTCACACCCCATGTTCAGTCTCTCCTTGGTTTAACTCCAAAACAATTGCTCTCGGATTCCAGAGCCTTTTTTCGTTGCATACATCCTGAAGATCGCAATAAGTTTTTGCGAGCATGGAAAGACCACCTTTCGTGGCCGGCACTAATCTGTGTTGAATACCGAATTATGACCGAAGACAATCGTGTGATTTTAATCCAAGAACATAGTGTGATGTCATCGGACGATCAGGGACAGGGGAAAGCTTGTCAGGGCTTGCTGTTAGAGATCCCAAACTATCAGACGGTTCAGGATGAATTGCGTCGTTGGGATCAGGAACTGCACTCGTTAACTGAAAATCTCCCCGATATTATCGGGCGAATTGATCACAAAAATCGTATTCTATATTTAAACCGATGGTGGGATAGTCTTGATCAAATTCCTCCGGAACAATATTTGGGGAAACGGCTTGAAGATTTAGGGTTAATTCCAAACGTTGCCGATATTTTTGAAATGAAAATTGCCCATGTTGTAGAAAGTGGGGTGCCTGCGACTTTTGAGATCTCCCATGAAACGTATAGAGGGATGAGATGTTTTGAAGTAAGATTTTGCCCCGAGCCTGCCATTGGCAAGCAGATTTTAACGGTGCTAATGATTTGTCGGGATATGACAGATGTGCGAACAGCCGAACTGGCATTTAAAGAAAGCGATGAAAAGTTTTTGCAACTTGCAGAAGCGATCGATAGTGTTTTTTGGATATGGGATATCGAATTACAGAGTATGGTTTACGTTAGCCCAGCCTATGAACGCCTGTGGGGAGGAAATGCTCAAAAGCTCATGAAAAATCCCTTTGATTGGCTGAGCATTGTGGCACCAGAAGATCGGGCGCGAGTCGAAAATCTTTTTTTGAAGCGCCTAGATGGGAAGAGCCTAGATATAGAATATCGGGTGATCGGTTCCGGTGAAGAAATTCGGTGGGTCCATAATCGAACCTATCCACTAAAAGAAAGCTCTGGAAAAATCTTGCGGATTATTGGTGTAGCTCAGGACGTTACCGAACGAAAGAAATGGGAAGAGGAGCGTGTGCGTGGAGCGAAACTAGAATCATTGGGACTTTTAGCGGGTGGCCTGGCCCATGATTTTAATAATTTGCTCACCGCAATTTTGGGGCAATTGTCTTTAGCCAAATATGAGGTAGATGCCGCACATCCTCTCTTTTCTCGGCTTGCCGAAGCTGAGCAAGCTTCTTTGCGTGCACAAGACATTGCACGGCAACTCCTGACATTTTCTAAAGGAGGAGATCCAGTTAAAAATGTGGTGTCCTTAGAGACCATTCTGGAGGAAAATGTTCGATTAGTCTTGGCTGGATCGAAGGTTCGCCCTGTGTTTCGCACTACACAGGGCTTGTGGGCTGTTAATGTTGATCGAGGGCAGATCTGTCAAGTGCTTCATAATTTAGTCATTAATGCACGGCAGGCTATGGAAAATGGTGGAGAATGCCTTATTGAGGCTCACAATGTTAGTAAAGAAGATGGTGAAAGGCTCAGTCATAGTCATCAATTGGTGTCTTTGCACGATCAATGGATTCTCATCACAGTCCAAGATCAAGGCATAGGCATTTCCGAAGAAAATTTAGCCAAAGTTTTTGATCCCTATTTTACGACAAAATCTACTGGGTCCGGATTGGGTCTAGCAACTTCTTATTCTATCATTCGGAACCATGGGGGAGTATTGTGGGCTGAATCAGAAGTTGGGATTGGGAGTCGATTTTCCTTCCTTCTTCCTGCTCTTTCCCCTGAAAAAATTGCTCCCATCCCTAGTAAGAAAGAAATAAAATTTGGTCATGGGAGTATCCTCATCATGGATGATGAGGAACAAATCCGGACGGTGCTTGGGGAAATGGTTCAGACTTGCGGCTACAGCTTCAAGACAGTTCCTGATGGGGAGCAAGCTCTCATTGTGTTCCGTCAAGCGCAAGACAGTGGAGAGCCTTTTTCCGCTGTGATATTGGATCTCACCATTCCTGGAGGTCTTGGTGGGAAAGAGGTAGTCAAAGAAATGCTTTTACTAGATCCTCAGCTGCGAGCCATTGTCGTCAGTGGGTACTCAAATGATCACGTATTGGCAAATTATGAGGACTATGGATTTAAAGGCCGGGTCGCCAAGCCCTTCAACCTTGTTGATTTAAGCCTTGTCCTTCATTCCGTTTTGGAAGAAACTGTCTTATGAATGCGTGAAATCTCCTAGCGCCAAGCTAGGGCAATCTCATTCATGACTCATAACGCTCTTACTCTCCCCTTATAATCGTATAATTTTTAAAATACGAATATTCTGGTTCTGTGCTTATGTTTTCCTGTTTTCTCACGATTCAGAATGACCCGTTCCTTCCTCTAGTCCTCAAATAAGCGTGTTTAGATTTCCGGGCCATTTTTGCCGTGTGCCGTGCCATCGAAGCTGAATTGATGGCCCAATCAACCGCCGGCGAGCCATTGGTGCCCGAAACCCACCCAAGCCATCGTTCAGGATGAGGCTATGTGGCCTCTTCATGACGCAACCCTCCCTGATCGCACCGGCGACGTCCTGCAAGTCAGGCCGATTTGCTCGCCCCAGGTGTGCTACCCAAAGCCGGTTCGTTCGATGATGTTCCATGCACTGAAGAGCCGATCCAGGGTCGGCTGATAGCCTAGGATCCGTATGACAAGACTTCTGGCCCGTCGCACCACGCGACAGGGGATCAGCATGAAGCTGTTCATGAACCGTCGAAACTCCATCCGAATGTAGGTGTCTCGATCCTTCTTCAGGTGCAGCATCATGGCAAACCATGATTTGATATTCCAGGCCAGAGCGGCCATGACCATATAGGCCCAGTTGCTGACGAGATCGTAGACCGGCAGGCGCAGCGCATTGACCCCGTTCTTGAGTGGCTCGATGATATTTTCCTGATCACACCGCTCATTGGCACACGCCACGACCTCGGCCGCACTCAGGTCC
>QIDY01000286.1 GCA_003228495.1 Nitrospirota bacterium | reverse complement strand
CGTTCCAATGCCTGAACCTCAAGTTCGTTTGTCTGGCGGTTCCCTTGTCGGTTCGATATTGACGATGCCCCGTTACGCCGGGAGAGATTCTGCAACACATCGATCATGCCAAACGCATGTTGGAAGTTGTTTTGTTTCACGCCTTCAACAACAGTAACTCCTTCCGGGAGAATATTTGAATACTCATCCCCTGAAGACCATCTGTTCACTGTCTCTGTGTCGGCTGAGTTCTGCACAGTATAGAGTCTCCGAAGATTCTCTTTCGATCCTTGCATTGCCTCGTTGAAGTATTCCTCGACATCGACATCGGAATCAAAGTTCAATCGACCAAGCCCAAGTGACCTGTGCCAAAGAGTTTTGCCTCCTATCGCACAATCGATAAAAAATGAATGGAGGAAATCATTCGCTTTATCATAGAACCGTTCCTTATCGAACAGGAGTGCATCGAGGAATATTCCATTTTCAGTAGCTGTATCCTTCGTGATAGCGGGGAACCTGGCTATGATACTCAAATCAAACGGCGTTCCGACCTCTTCTGGCCTGGATGTGTAAAGGAAATAAACCGGGATCGTCATTCTCAACCTCTCAGAATCATAGGTATTGGATTGTAAATCCATTTCCGCTTCCTCCGGGGTCGGTTCCGTGCCGGTCGAGCCGGACGTAGTCACTGCGTTGCGCCTTACATCAAACTGGTTCTCAATTGATTTGATCGCCTTGTTGAGCGCAGCCAGTTTCCATCCACTCTCAAGATCCTTTTCATTGAGCCGCTCGGTTTTCCTCTTGTAAGCGTACAGATCCTTCATCCGCAACTCATCACGGATGGCAAAATAATCGCCGTCAGCCGGAACTGTCCCCGTCCCCCTTGGCGCGAGCGGACGCCTGCCTTTCGGACACCAATCGTAATTGTCATAAAACACAAAATGAAATGATCCATCCAACGTAACCTCGCCTGCAAACGCCCTGAACTCCGGCTTCAACCTCCCCGAATGCTTGATCGCCTCATTAAAAAACTTTGTGGCCTTCTGCGTCCATCGTTGGTCGAGTCCATCAGGCGCGTTGCCCACGTTCAAATGCCATATAATCGGGCTTTTGGAATAAATGCTAAAAACTTGTTCAGCAGCGGATTGAATCGAGTCATATCCAAATAGGTGATTGGTCAATTCCGAGAACCCCTTTTTCCCGGCCTCGCATTCACTCATTGTCTGGCGGCCATTGTAGAATGCATTTATCACAGCACGATCCTCTGAGTCATAGCAATCGTCATAGGTCAATTCCTCGCACTCGGCCAAAGCCTCGGAGGTTGTCTGGAAGTATTTATTGTTTATGGTATTTTATGGTAAAAATTTTCAGCCTCCATTCTTCTCCTTCGTAACCCAGCAATTTGCCGGATACACATTCTTGTCACCCTCGTTCAACGGATAATGGATTTTCTGTTTCAAGTCGCATTTGCATATCGCGCATTGCTTGAGTTTTGAATCATAAACCGTTGAACGCTTGCCAATCAAGATTTTTGTTATCGCCGCCACAGTTTTCAGACAGGTTTCGCATCGTGTAACCTTCTTGTTATTGGGACAATACGCGCAAATCTTCCCCCTTTCAACAGCAAGCTTTATGTCGGCTGGCTTCAACCCGTTCTTCATGGAGGAAAGAAGCTGGTGCGCGAACGTTATGACCGGTGACTGTGTTTTCATTTTCTCAACCCCCTTGTCCAGACATCGTTTCGGGTCACGCTCGCACCAAACTTTATTGCACCAATCCCAAATCGCGCCATCACCCTCGTATATGTCGTTGCGTTCCTGTATCTTGCCAATTTGTGACACTATTGTAATTGGTCTTCCGGTCAAAGTCCATGACTGTTCGCCAATCCTGTACTCAACGCTCCATCCACCCATTGGCGGTTGAAGCTCCCATCCTTTTATCAATGGCCTCATCAATTATGTAATTTCTTAACTGTTTTCCTTCTGAACATCTTGCTCGCATTCAGAATATCGCGTATCGCCGATCTACCACCAATCCCCTCCGGCCTACCCCTCTGTATCTTGGTAAACCCGCATCTGATAGCCATTTCCAACCCTCCCACAAGCGTATCAGCCTGGTCAGGGGATTTTCCCTGATTGAATTTCTTGTAGATTTTCTTTGGCTCGATTTGTTTTCTCTTGCCAATCTCATTCCATTTCCTACGGCAAATCTGTGAGATCGCACCTGGAACAAGGTTCGCACCCCTGAACTGTCCTGCTTGGACAAGTCGCGCAAAGGTGAAGTATTGCTCAGACACGAAGTTCGCATAAAGCTCTTTTGCCTCAAGGTTCCCGGTAAGGTCGCCTGTCCTATCCGTTGCGTCACCTCCCGGATGGATTGAATTGACGGTCGAACCAAGTATTGAAATCATCGCCTCGACAATATCAGAGCGCAATGAACTGTCATAGCCGAAATTATGCCTCTGGATATTGTGTAGGTTAAGAAACTCGCCAGCTTGGACAGCAACTTGGTTCTCAGGAGTTACTTCCTGGTCTTTCTTCAAAAAGAACTCTCCCCCCGCCTGCATCTTCAACCGCCCCATCCATTCGGGGGTAGCCTTCAATCCAACCTCGATCCTCAGCACCTGCATTTCCGTTATCGGTCTGAATATCTCCGCTGTATGGAATTTCCCCTCTGAATCCTCTATCCTCGCATTTGAAAACTCAAAAGCGCATATCACACAGTCATCACCACCGAAAGCAGGGTCACAGAACGCAACCCTTGTCGGCTCACCCACATCGAAGATTATCCCGTCGTCATACCCTCCACCTGCACGAATCTTGTCCCTGCTTGTAACGTAATAATCCGCTGCCGAGTTATTGGGAAAAGATCTCACCTGCTCAAGATACTTAGGCCCCTTGACCCCGTGAATATCCTCCATATCCTGTCTCACGCTCTCTGTCAGTAGATATTTGTAGACAGATTTACCAGCCATGATATTTGGACTGTAATGGCCGTCCAGCCTCACTGTGCGGGATTTGTACGCACTGTCCCACTCCTGGTCACGGTCAACGTCAAGCTCGTTATACTCACGCTTCTCGGGGTGACAAAGAATCCCCTCAAGTCCTTCGGTATCCTTGAAGTTGCATCCGGTGATACAAAAGAAATTCGGATTACCCGTCAAATTATCCAATAAATCAAGAAGTGCGCGAGTCGGGAACAAAGCGACCTCGTCACAGAGAAGAATCAACCATCCCTTATCCGGGTCGAATGATTTCGCTCCCTGTAATTTTCCGATCTTGTCCAGCGTTCTAAGCTCGCAGAATCCTGTTTCGGCATGGTTCTCAAACACCACCCGGTTCTTCGCCTTGTGGTTATAGACATCCTTCCACAACCCTGGGTTGGCCTTTTTCATCTGCTCCATCCGGGTCAGGATCCTTCCCCACACAGCGGAATCCGCTGCGGTCAGGTAAGGCGCGGCAACGTAGACCGTTGTGAACTCGGGCCATACCGAAAGGATAGCCAACGAAAACGTTGCCAGGAAATCCGTTTTGCTGCTGCTCTTACTTCCTATGAAATTAAGTATCTTACGTTTTTCCAGGAACGCGGTTTTCTCGAATGCGAGTATCTGTCTCAGTGTAAACCCATGCAAATCTGTTTTCGGGCAAATGACCTTCAGATATTGGCAAAAATGGTAACTGAAATTGTGTCCATACGGGCCGTTACCCTTCTTGCTCCACTCGGGTTTCCATGCCCTTAGAATACTGCGTTCTATCCCCAACCTGGTCAGACCGGGATGCTCCTTTTTGAAATCAAGGACATATTGGGGTTCATCCGGCATCAGGGCTTCAGTCTCTTGAAATTACCAAGGATGATCTTACCGGCACGTTTCAGTGAACTCTCCGGCTCGAACTCCGAGAAATCAAAATCACCCGCTGTCAGCAATGATGTCTGTACCGCTTTACATAGCCCCGCTCGGTGGAGAAACAATTTATGGTTCTGGTAAACGAACCTACGGTATTCATCAAACTCAGACTTTGAGCGATGACCGGGGCCACCATTCTTTTTTTTGACGAACTTCATCGTCTTCCATTCGCTATGCGCCTGCTGCGCCACAAGGTTCCAGTATTCCGCCATCATCTCAAAATGCTTGGCGGATTCACTCTCCTGTTGCTCTGTGTTATTCATCCTGTTTTCCTGTAACTGCTTTTCCAATCTCAAAATTATCCTTACGATCCTGATAGATTATCTTCCCGTCCTTGTCCAGCACGATTATCGAGTTCCCGGCACTCTCCATTGATTTTATAATCATGGTCTGGTTCTCAACCCTTCGTTTCTCCTTGCTTGCGTGGACGTAAAGGAACGCCCACAGGACACAAAGCGAGACAACGACAACCAAAATCACCCCATTGCTTGCCGCGAGCCTGTCAACCTCCCTCTTGCACGGGAATTCAATTCCTTTCATCTTTTTCATTTTTCCTTGGGTCTGCGATTACAATGTTGAACTTCTTCTGGAAAATTGCCGTGATTATCCCGATGGACGTGTTCCCCCCGATACCGACCATGATACTGACGAACATCAGGGCGATGAAATTAGCCTCGGGATCGTAATACCACCAGCCCGCCGCGCTTGCCATGGACATCAGGGAACTATTTAAAGTGGCAGATACGATGGCCCGCTTGGTAAGCTCATCCTTGCTTCTTAGAAGGGCCGCTAGTCCGGCCAGTCCACCGAGGACGAATGTGGCCCCCAGGATTTTAAGTGGCTCCCACGCCGACGACATTGAATTTGGGTCTTGGTCTTGAAGTGCCATTTTATTTTGCATTTTATTTATCGGCTTGGTGAAGGATACCCTTGTGGACGTATTCTGGCAAGTGTAATCTGTGTTTTCCCTGTGGGCAAATCCTAACCAAAGCGGGTAGTCTCCCAAATGACAAAACCCATTTTTCCAAGTTTCGATTTGAATAGGGTTAAAACAGGCTCTGGCAAATATCCCTCGAAAACATAATCAAAATCCACGCTAATAAACTTGGTAAACATTTCCACAATTTCCCCGGCGTGACCGCTTTCTATCAAATGGTCAGTGGTGAGGTCGATTCGAAGGCTTTGTTTTTCCTTATTGAATTTATTGAAACATTCCCTCATCAGGCTTGCGTTCGCGACTGAAACAGGCGCAAGCTTTTCAGCAAACATATCCGCGAAAAAATCATCTGAACTCACCAGTACTGAACCTGTTGCCCGCGCTAGTTCAACGGAGTGGGTTGTTTTCCCAATTGCCGGATCACCGTGGATGATACGACAATACCTGGTTTTCGGATAACAGTGGATTACCCATCTTGGCACCCTGTCCCCCTCCTGTTGCACCGACATCCCCCTGAGCTTTGTGGAGAACAGTCCCGCCATCATCCGGGTCCGTAAATATTCCAGCGAAAAATGCAATACTGACGAACCCCCGGCCCTTGTCACCTGTGAGGCCACTGGCCCGTCCCCTGGACACCCAATAAGCCCGCATTCCAGGATAAAGACTCCGTCTGGTTTGATCACACTGAGTATATTTTTAACCATTGTCCTCTGGTTTTTCTCGTAATGAATTGCCGATAACCAAAATATGTAGTCGAATTTTTCATCCAGCCGACTAACCTCGTCCGCCCAGTTCCCATTGATAAACTCAATTCTGTCACTAAAGCCATATTTACCCGCGTTCAGGACAGCTTCATCGAACCATTGGCTATTTGCTTCAATACCAATGCATGTGGCCCCACGTTTTGCCGCCTCGATACAAAAGAACCCGGCATTACAGCCAAGATCCAAGACCCGTTTTCCCTCCATGTTAACCGGAATCTCCAATGCCTGCAGTTTATCAGGGGATTTACTATCCCCTCCGTCCCCGAAATCCTGGTATTGTTTGCCCATAATTATTTTGGTAGGTGTTTTACTTTTGATTTTCCACATAACTGAATTTGCCAACCGGCTTCATTCATTCTCTTGCACAGGAATCCGTCCCAGCCAAGGAAGCCTTCCTTGTCAATGATATTGAGCGGGCCTAGCATTGGGCATTCCTCAAGTGCAACACGGTTATACAAAGTAAACCCCCCGGCAAGCATCCCGACATTCATAGGTTCGTCCGTTATTTCGTTCATCGGTATTGGATCATCCCAATAATCCTTTTTCCTTGCCGCAGCAAGATAAGTCATCCCGCGAACCATATATGGAGCACCGCAACAGGCTATATTGTGATCCGTTGCCATCTGATCCGACAATGCGCGGAATGCCCCCGGCTCGGGTCGGACATCATCCTCCCAAAACAGGATCAATTCATCAGGCGTTGCACGAAGTGCTCTGGAATAAAGGTCGGCAACGTGGGTGTGTATCTTAATAAATTCATCACTTCTATTGATCGGGCAGCATTGTTTCCTGGATGCAAAAACCGTTTTGCGCTCGAACCTATTGTTCTTGGAGTTGAAAGTCAGCCATTCATTGACTTTTTTATGGAATGCCTTGTCGCCATCGGTTACAATCGTAATGGAACAATGTGGGGGAATCTCCAATTCATCAAGATCGGCTTTAACACATTCCAAAAAATGATCATCACCACGGAAAAGGATCACAATTGAGAAATCCCTGGAGTCCCATTTTGACTGTGCGTCAAATCCCGTGCTGGTTCGGTTCCCCGCTGTGTTTTGCCATTTGAAAACGACACTTGATTTCTCGAATTTCCATCCGGCCAAATATATGTCGCGTGCCAACGTCCAGTCCTCCACGAGTATGTCCGACTGCCAACAACCAGCCGACATAACCGCCTCCCTGCGCCAGCATGAGGCGGTGTCAATGAAGTATCCCATCCGGGGATCACCGTTTTCAGGGATGACTATACTGGTTCCATCTGCCCCAATTGTCTCGTGGTAGATCAACCCCACATTCTGTGCCGCCCAATAGGCCTGTTCAAACACCGGTTTGAAATGGTTTGGTTCGGGCATATTGTCGGCATCCCAATACTGAATCCAGTCAACATCCATTTCCAGTGCCCTGTTCCTCAATGGGGATGGTTGGCCGTACGCTTTTACCGGAAAGATGACATCCCATCCCTCCTTGAACTCCGGCACCACATTATAGTCGTAAAGGACAACCTTGATAATTGGCAAATCGCCGATTTGACGATCCCACTCATCCAGCAGTGCCGGGACAAGATCAAGATAGGCCGGGTGCGCCGAAACACAAACGGCGAACCTTTCAGCGAAGGCCGTCAAATCAACTGCCGGAATCTCCCCATTTGTTTTCGGTATTTTTTCCGCCCTCTCCATTGTCTCTGCCACCATCCTTTTTGTTTCCTGGTTATTCATTGCCCGGTCTGTAATCGCCGCGACCCTGATCCCGGTTCCCCGATAAAACACCTCGACACCTTTCCTAGTGCCAAAAGACTCCATATTGAATCTTTTTATTTTTCCATTTTTCAACTTTAGCGAGTCGAATCCTTTTTTGAGTTCTTTCCATTTTGAGAGATATGAGTCATGCGCCTCTTGGTCTCCTTGTCGGCTTTCAATTTCATTGTATAGGAATGCCGTTTTAGATCGATCGATCATCACAACCTTTTCCGCATTCCCAATGAGTTCATCCATCACGCTATTCCATCGCATCGAACCGCACCATTCCGGGGTATCCTCCGGCTTATCAATTCCAATACTCAAATATAACCTGTTCTCCCTTCCCCTCAACCCCTCCAGCCATCCGTCCATCGAGTCGACGTCAGCCTCCCCGCCCCATGCCGGGTCACACCCCCCCCTGCTCATCGCGTTCTCAAAAAATGGGTATTCACCAACCGGGACACCCATCAACCTACTCATCACCCCCGCCATGTTCGGGTAAACAATAAACAGAATATCAATCTTCATATCTCAATAACTTTCGCCGGGTCTGCTTCACCCTCCTTCGGTTGAGGTTTCTCCTGCCTCTTGGCCCTCTCAATCGCCAGCTTCATCAATCCGCCCCTCATCTCCATCTCTTCCTTGTCAATCTCCTCTTTCCCTGTCCGTTTCTCCAACATCTCCTCCACCTTCTTCAACGAAGCCAACAACCCCTGGTAATGCTTGTCAACCGGATCACTCCCCTCGATCCGCTTCATTATCAACCCAGCTTCCTCCTGCAAAACCGGTATCTCCGCTATTTGTCTATCTTTCTCATCCGATATCCTCCGTAACTCTTCCGGACTACGCTTCCTGGTAAACATCCCCAACTCACCATTCGCCATCTCCCTCCTCTTGATCGCATACAAATCCAACCGAAACTCCTCCCACCTGTCACTCTGCATACACTGTGCTATCGTCCGCGCATCCAACCCCACAGCAGCCCCCAAATCCTTCACCTGTGTCACCCTCTCCCCAGTCTCAACATCCCCATGAATAAATAGTATGGCAGCATCAACCATCCGGCTAGTCCGCTTCAACGTCGGCGCCGGTATCTGCGCCGGATGCCCCTCCCTAATCTTCACTACCCTCGCTTTTGCCATAAAAAAATGAAGGGATTGCAGGGATTCAAACCCCGACTAATGACCACTATAAAAAATATGTAGCGGTTATTATCAGTTTCAGGAACACTGGCTCTCACCAAGCAAAACATTTATTCCTAATCCCATTTTATACTACAACTTCAACCCGTCAGCAGTCGGCTCAACAATGGCATTACCAGGATTATAACTCTCAGGATACGGATTCGGCTCATTCAATGCCTTCAAATCCATCCCCAACCACATGATCGCCTCCTGTAACTTGGTCACACAAATCGACCTCTCACGGGAACAACGATCAGAATCTTTTATGTCCTGAAGAACTTCATCCAAATCCTTCCGATATTGCTTGGACTCAATAATAGATTCTTCCGGCGACTCATCACTTCTTTTATCACAACA
>QIDY01000233.1 GCA_003228495.1 Nitrospirota bacterium | reverse complement strand
CATCCGCCTTGGCACCAACTTCCTCTTCCAATGCTTCATAAGGCAATTCTTCTCCACCTTGCCCAACAATACCTGAAGGTAACCCCTGAATTTCATCAGGCTCTAGCCCAAACATGGCTTGCAGCTTGCGATTGAGCATTTCTAAAGCCAACATCCGTTTTTTTATACCATCCACTTCAGTCGAAAATGTGCTGGTTTTGGACCGAGAGGAATTCAACTCCTTCTTTACTTGTTCCAATTCACTTAGCTGATTCCATTGATAGACGTAATGTGTCACGATTCCACCCTGAATCAACAACAAAGCCAACCCCCAGATCAATCCATGCTTCACAAACGTCTTGCGGATTTTTAGACGCCATGGATTGGCCCGTGCTCCACGAAAAATTATCACGGTCAGGGTTTCTTCGGATTCTTTCATTCTTTCACCTAAAAATGTGTTGAAGGAAAAATATTAAGAGTGATTATTCCCTTGATTTCAAGCATTAACCAGTAGCTTTATGACGGTTGACTGGCATGCTTAGTAACATCTCGAACCCAGCTCAGATATTCCGGAAGTCCATGTTGAATCGGAAGCGCAATAACTTCCGGAACACTATAGCTGTGAATAGATTTCACCGCTGCCGCTACCCGCTCAAAGGCCTGACTCACGGTTTTAGCCACCAATAAGTACTCACATTCCTCAGTGACCTCGCCTTCCCATCGAAAGATAGAACGCACACCGGGAAGAATATTCACACAGGCCACTAACTCTTGTTCGACCAACGCCTTAGCAATGTTTGTGGCTTCCGTTTCGGACCCCGCCGTTACCAGCACAACAATTTCGTCCATAACCAACGGGACATGCCCAAAGAAGTTTTTAGGAAACCACGATTAGGTAAACATCCTTCAAACAATCAATTAAAGAAGGTACCTATCCAATGCCCCTCTTTCTTTATCATTATCGGTTGTTTTTCTTGTTGTCTAAAGCCTAAAAATAATCTTCTGGTGGCGAAATATCAACCCACTAGGGGACCTTTTTTTAAGTCTTCAATAATTCCAACAACTTAGGGTCCGTCACGACAAACCCTTAGCGTGGCAACAACCGGCTGGGATCCTGCTTAGACAATCCAACCAAATCCGCGATGGCAGGTTTCAGGGCCTCTTGCAACGCTAGCGGGTAACTCTCTACTGCAGCCTCAAGGCCGTAATAAGGACTATCAAATTGTTTTCCTTCAAAATCCATCGTCATACTCCAGAGCACTTTTTTGGGATCATCCACGGGAGTGAGGCGGAGGTCCAATTGGAGACCAGTCGTCGTTTCACTCATGGGCAATCCCAGAATCCAAAAAACGGTTCCTAGGGGACCCAACAAATAGGTGTACAACCGGCGTTTCCACTCGGTGGAGCGCAAACGCCCACGAAAGGCTACATCAGCGGGTTCTTGCCGGTCATCTTGAGCATACTTCACTGATGAATAAATTCCCGCTTGGGAAAGCTCGGCTGCAATAGCCTGGGCGAAATCATGCGGTGGATCGAATCGGACCACATCAACTTCTTCTGGGTTTTCAGCCGCCTCCGGGCGTTCATACATCGTGTCGCCATAAGGAAAAAGCGGGATCGTCGCTTTCCAATATTCTTCTTTGACTCCCTGGCCCCTTAAGTCTTCTAATGGAAGGACAATAGCTTTGCCTGGAACAACGGTATCCGCTTTGGCCTCAAGGTAGGCCCCGGATGTGTAAGGTGGATATTGCCAATCTCGATTACCCAGGCACCCCGATAGCAACCCCATAACCAAAATGAAAAGAATAAGGCCCCATAATCGTGTGAGAGAAACCCGCATAATTCAAACTCCTTTCATGTTCTCCAGTTGGATATTACGAAACGGAAACAATACGTATCACAATCTCTTGGTTGAGGAACTCATCACAAGGTGCCCGTTAAGCACTCGAATGTAGGGGGGGAATGCGATTAGCCTATACAGACGTACGAATTAGCCACACATTAGGTTTATGAAGAAAATCCACCGGCACGCCCTAAATGCTCTTGAAATTCTGGATAGGTTGTGGCCACGGGGAACTGCGGATATTCCTTCACAATAGACTCGGGGGGACAGAAAAAAAATCCGGCATCAGCTTCTTGTAACATGGAGACATCATTATACGAATCACCACCAGCCAATACTCTGAAGCTAAGAGACTTTAAGGCACTCACTGCATGACGTTTTTGATCGTTCTGACGGAGGAAATAATCGGTAATAAATCCTTCGCGGTCAATTCCCAGAGTATGGCAAAAAATCGTGGGAAATTGAAGCTGCTCCATGAGGGGCTGCACAAACTCATAAAAGGTATCCGACAGGATAATCACCTGCGACCTGGATCGCAACCATGCCATAAATTCTGGTACGCCGGGAAGCGGAGAAATCGTTCGAACGACCTCATGAATATCATGTATCGTAATACGGTGAGTCCGGAGAACATCTAAACGTTTCTTCATCAAGACATCGTAATCGGAAATATCACGTGTCGTAAGACGTAATTCCGGCAAGCCGACCTTATCAGCCAACCCAAGCCAGATTTCCGGGAATAAGACCCCTTCCATATCGAGACATGTCACGACCGGTTGCGCCAATTGAGTCCTCGTGTAATTTATTCGCAGGTGCAATAAGTCCTAGTATGATAACAAAAATTTTCGGTGATCATAAGAGAAATCCAGGGTGAGTCACAACTCCTAAAAAAACTCCAAAGGATTGCAACATCTCAAGACGAACCTAAGACCAAGCAATGCTTACCACAGATCGATAAGATCGTGGGGATTCTCGCAATAAAAGTCCGGTTGTAGGGCCATGACTCGTTCGCGGTTTCCATAACCATAGCCTACCGCACAGGCACGAATACCAGCGGCTTGTGCCGCTCGAACATCATTGGTGCTATCGCCAATCATGACCGTGTTCTCAGAATTGGCTCCCAATTGTTCAATGGCTCGCTCTAACATCACCGGTTCAGGCTTAAGTTCCGTTGTATCACGCGGAGCTTCTACGTGCTGAAACAGATGCCCCGCCTGTAAGCCCTCGACAATTGCAAGGGTATATTCCAGGGATTTGTTGGTCACAATCACTTTGCGTCGATCTTGATAATGCTGAAGAACCTCCCAAACCCCTGGATACCACTGGGTGGTATTAACGCAATGCCGTAAATAATGCTCCCGAAAAATCTCCAGAGCTCGGTCATACTGATCAGGGTTTTCTCCCCCTACAGAAAGACGAAGCAATCGTTTGATGCCATCTCCCACAAAACCAAAAATCTCTTCCACCGATCGAAGTGGCAATCCTAAATCGCCGAGCGTAAGATTCACAGCCGTCGCAATATCCACCTTTGAATCAATCAGCGTTCCATCAAAATCAAAAAGCAAGACCTCCGCACGCCACCTTGTCATATCTGAAAATCTTTCTACCTTTTTGCTTTCAGTTGTTTCTGTAAAGAGACAAACAATGCCTTTTTCTTTGCCTCCGGTTCATTCAGTTCAGTCCATCGCACAAAATCAATCAGGCGGCGACGTCCAACATGCGGGGGCAATAAGGGATCGGCAATTTGCCAGCGGTCGTACTCGGCCTTGATGTGAAACCAATGTGTCTCCTGATGGGAATCAGACACAAACGTGACGCTTTCCCAGTGCATCGTGCCCAACACTTCGAAGGTCACCGGAATCTTGGTCTCCAGGACATCAATGATTTCCCATTTCGTCACATCATGTTCAATCTGAAAATCTGTAATCACAACCACATGCCCCCAGGCCGGTTCCTCCCGCCAGGCGACATAGGATTCCATCACCTCCGAGGAGGCTGCATCCAAGCGCACGCCTTTCTGATCTAACGAGAGGTATTTTTGCAGTACCTTGGTGGGATCCTCAGTAATATGGCTATTAAATGCACCCGCGGGCGCAAACACGTCACTAATGAGTAGTCCTATGAGGAGGGTAATGGGACACCATACCCCCAAAGGTTGCTTCACACAGAATCTGACCATGAATCGGAGCAATTCGATCACCGCGGAGCACTGTAGAAGCGGGAGAGGGACCTACCCTTTAAAGAGGATCACCAAGATAATCCCAAGAAGCAGCCAGAGAGGAATGGACAGCATGAGCCCCCAAGCCAGCCCTTGTGCAGTTTTGAGCCGGCCTTTTAAGGTTTGCTTTTCTAAGGCTTTTGATATGCGTAATTTCACATCTTCCAAATGAAACGGTTTCGTAATGTAATCATCCGCCCCACGATTGATGGCCTCCACCGCCGTATTGATTGAGGGATGGCCCGTAATCATAAGAAAAATGACCCCCTCGTTTTTTATTTCACGAATGCGCTGCAACAACTCCATGCCATCCATATTGGGCATAATCAAATCAGCCATCACCACATCAAACGCATTCTCCCCAAATTCGGTTAAGGCTTCCTCGCCATTTTTTACCGGCACTACAACATATCCAAGAGAACGTAAAAACTCCGATAACGCTTCCCGGACCCCGTCATCATCATCCACAACTAAAATACGTTCAGCCATTTCTGTTCATCCTTTTTTGGAATTCACATCCCGTCTGTACGTACTCCACTTTCTTCCTTAAAAGGTAGGAAAGTCGACGACCACCACATCTGGTGGAACGGTGAACTTCAGCAAGTCAGCATCAATCCCTTGATTCACCCGGATATGATCAAAACGCACGAGAGAAACATTCCCGCTCGTCTCAAAGAGAGTCATATTTTGAATAAGGTATGAATCAGGAAATAATTGCAGCACAATTTTTCTAATCGTCGGAGCCGTATCTCCATCAGGCTTGGGGACTAAGGTTAAAGCGGGAAAACTGTCCTGCTCTCCAGAGACATCCGCAGCTTCCGAAACCGTAAATTGTTCCGCCAGTTTCCCCACACCCAAAAGCAGCGCTAAAGGACCTTTTGATGCCGCGATTTGCGTCAGCGTGCCTTTCACCACTTGTTGATGCTCCGGCACATATATCATTACAGCATCCCCATCCACATAGATATTTTCTTCAGACGGCTGAAGGTAATCCCATCGTAATAAGCCAGGCTTTTTTAAATAGAACCGCCCTGTCGACTGAAACCCTGTTTCAAATCCTTCAATAATGGTTTCTTGTGTAAACTCTCCTTGCAAGTCCTGAGTTTTAGCGTAGGAATCATCCACACGACGAACCACATCGTCGACATTGGAGGCAAAAACACTCACGCCAGGAGCCAGAAGAACAATTGCCCCGAAAACAATGAGACTCAGACCTTTCACCCCTTTCATGCCATCTCCGTCGTCGCCGTTCCACGAGCCAGGACATCCCGTCGCCCATCACGACCGGGTGCGCTCACTAGGCCTTCGTCTTCCATGTGTTCAATCATCCGAGCGGCACGAGGATACCCCACCCTCAAGCGCCGTTGAAGAAATGAGGCTGAGGCTTGCCCAGTTGTCATCACTAGTTCTCTCGCCCGTTCATAGGTTTCATCCGCCTCTTGATCTTCGTCTGGAGATTCCTGGACAGACGCCAACGCCGTTTGATCGTATATCGGAGTGGCCTGCGACTTGACCCATTCCACCACATTCCGGACTTCTTCGTCCGACACATACGGCCCGTGCAGGCGAACAATGCGCCCGGTTCCCGAGGCTAAAAACAGCATATCACCTTTCCCCAATAAACTCTCGGCGCCATTGGCATCCAAAATCGTACGCGAATCGGTTTTGGAGGACACTTGATACGCAATGCGCGCAGGAAAATTCGCCTTAATTAAACCGGTCACTACATCTACAGATGGTCGTTGTGTCGCTAAGATGAGATGAATCCCCGAAGCCCTGGCCATTTGTGCGAGTCGGGCAATGCGATCCTCAATATCTTTCGGCGCCACCATCATCAGATCCGCAAATTCATCAATGACGACCACAATATAGGGTAATGTCGTCCGTTCCTCGATTGGAGTCTCCAAGGAAGGCGCCTCCTCAATTTCCATCGACTGACCTTTGGACAACTTCTTTTTGCGCCGACCAGTTGAGCCGGTTTCTTGGAGCTCTACCACTTTCCGATTATAGGCATCAATATTCCGAACACCCAGTTCGGCTAACACCCGGTAGCGTCGTTCCATTTCCTGTACCACCCAGCTCAGCCCTCGGGCCGCTTCTTTCGGATTCGTAATCACGGGCCGGATGAGATGAGGAATGCCATCATATACTTGCAATTCCAAAACTTTGGGATCAACCAAGAGGAGCTTCACCTCATCGGGATGGGCCGTGAACAAGATATTCAATAACAAACAGTTCAACCCCACACTTTTGCCTGAACCGGTTGCGCCAGCCACCAGCAGATGGGGCATCGTGCGCAGATCAATGACCACCGGCCGGCCATAAATATCCTTCCCCAGCGCCATGGCCAATTTTGACCGCGCCCGCGAAAATGGCTCGGAGGTCAACATATCCTTCAACCCCACGGTTTCCCGCTGCGGATTCGGCACTTCAATACCCACCGTAGATTTTCCAGGCAACGGCGCCACCACCCTGACCTTCAACGCCTTTAGAGCCATTGCCAAATCATCCGCCAAGTTCACAATGCGCGCCACTTTAATGCCAGGCCCAGGCGCGAACTCATACATCGTAATGACCGGTCCGGGATGCACATCGGTCACACTTCCCTCAATCCCGAAGCTGCCCAGCGTCTGCACTAAAATGTTCGACTGAGATTTTAAAACCGAATCGGTCTGATGGGCCGCCCGAGCCGCATGTGTATCCAGAAGATCCGCCGGCAACGGCATCTCATACGATTCCGACACGATTTTTCGCGCAAGATAGTCATTGTCCGTTTGGTCGGTCAAAGCCAGGCGTAGCTCTGCTTCGGGTAAAACCGGGCTTGTCTCCAATGGCACCTTTGACCCTTTAGGCAATGCGACGATGGGCTCCAACCCCAGATTCCCTATCCCTCCTCGGGCGGCCAACTCCCGATTAATACGAATAGATTTGTTCTTTTTGGGTTCGGCATCCTGAGCCCACCATTCACGATCTTTCATCACAGCAAGAGTTGCGACCAAACGATCCCGAAGACGTCCCCCAAGGGCAATCGTGCCGCGGGCCATTTGTCCAAGAGACACCGGCACCAACACCAAAAAGGCAACTAACAACATTGCGCCTAAAATAATCGTGGCGCCAGTGGCGCCAAAATAGGTTCCCAGAATATCCGAGACCCACTGCCCAACAAACCCACCGGAGGTGCGGCTAAATGTATCAGCGGTGGCAATGGGCGAAGATTGCAAATGCAGCAAGGCACTCATGGACAGGATCGCCAACAATGCTCCCACCAGCCCAATAAAGGTCACGCGCAGCCGTTCCGACCAGAGCACCGAGAGCCCAAATCCCACTAATAACAGGGGCACCACAAATGATCCCCCTCCCACCGTCTTCAATAACGAAAAGGCCGCGGTGGAACCCACAATCCCCACGGCATTCTCAGAAATCAATTGAGAGGAAGAATGAGGGAAAAGCAGAACCGGGTCGGCAGGCGAAAAGGTCAGAAGACTGAGCCACCACAAAATCCCGACCGTGGCGAGAAAAATCCCTGCAATTTGAACGGTTACCGAGGAAAACTCTTGAGAGGGTTTCTTGTTTTTGACTTCTTTCTTACTCGGAAAAATACTCATCCAAAAAATCGTACCATAAGGGTTTCTATTGAGCAAACAACCCTTACTCCTATTGGAGTATTTCGATCGATCAGGTGGAACAAAAAAATCGAAGAGGATTAACTAACGTGGTAGGGAACAAGACGAAGATCGGTTTGAGAAAAATCGTGTCCTTTAAACAGAAGCGGTTCTCCCGTTGAACGGGACAACGCATAGGTTGCGCAATCTCCTAAATTTAATCCAGCTGGATGGGTACCTTTTCCAAACTGCCGATAGGCCTCACGAGCCAACTCCACCTGTTCAGGGCTCAATGAAACAATATCGAAGTGGCAACGATGCAGGAGGAGATCCAGCTCCCTGCCCCCTGCCGGCCCATAGCGAGCTTCGATCACGATTCCCGTCTCCAGCACTGAAACGGCACCCACTAAGCGCTTGGGATCGGCAGCTATGGCTTCAGCCATCACACGAGCTTCAGCCTCATTGGTTAGCACCGCGACTAAAGCTGAAGAGTCAATCACCATGAGATAGGCCGAGCCCAAAAAATCAACGTACCTTCAACAACGGGAAACACCGTGAACATTTTCAGGTCCTTATGGATTCACCGAAAAACGCCCATCTCGGAATACCCTAAGATCTCTTCGGGTGTTCGAGTATCCAGAACAGGCAACTTGCTGCATCGATTAGCAATTCCCATAATTTCTTCTACGAGATCAGGACTGGTCCGACATCCCTCCAAACGCTCTAACCGATCTTCTAACGCATGAATAACGGCATCAGTAATAGTCTCACCAGTTTTTTGGGCAAGCTGATTGGCAAGACGTTCTGCTCGTGGATTTTTGATATTGACCGCCATGGTGGATTCCTCCAATTTTTATGTAATCTACCATGAGAATTTGAATTTGTCCAGGAAACAACAGAAGAGCCGCAGGAGGGAATCCTCCTGCGGCTCCTGGCGCAACGGAGATACTTGAGACAGGTAACCTTAAGAACGTCCGTCTTGCTTTATAGCGCCAAGTAGCCAATGCGGCTAATCCCGAGCCGAATAACAGCATCGTCGAAGGCTCAGGCACAGGGTTTGACGTCAATGATTGAAACACAAAATTGTCTATTTGGATTGGTTCACCAGTGAGCGAACTTATCTCAACCCTATGCACTCCCACACTATCGAAAATAAATGGAACGAGGAACGTTTGGAAGCCCCCGAGAACACCGGCAAGAAGAATGTCATCTGTTGCGATCGTGGAGAGATCTTCCTCGAAAGTAGTGAATCTGAAGTTAATGAACCCTCCCGGATCTGTACACTGGGCAGAGAACAGACCACCACCACAAAGATCAGCAAAGTCAATACTGACTAGATCTATGGTTTCCCCCGGCTGCGCATCGATTGTTAGCAGCCGAACCCCTCTTACATAAAGGGCCGCAGAGCCCTGATACCCATCACTCGTCTGGCCCTCATACCATACACCAGGGTGAATGATGGGGGGTTCCGGCCCCGTAAAGGTAAGTCCTGATCCCGTATAGCTGCTAAGTTGATGCCTGTCACTGTCGGCGACTTCTAGATCATCGAACGTGATTATTGC
>QIDY01000044.1 GCA_003228495.1 Nitrospirota bacterium | reverse complement strand
CTCTACGACGATCAGACGGCAACCTATTGGGAGCCGTGCTGATTTTGCGTGATATGACCGAGCGAATCAAACTGGATGAGGAACGTCTTAAGGCCAGCAAATTAGATTCCTTGGGCCTCCTTGCCGGGGGCATTGCGCATGATTTCAATAATCTGCTCACCACGATCCTGGGAAATCTTTCCATGACAAAAACCTGGGTAAACACCAGGGAGCATTTATTCAACTTCTTATCCGAAGCGGAGAATGCTTCGCTGCAAGCAAAAAAACTCACGCAACAACTCCTCACATTTGCGAAAGGCGGAACACCCCTTAAAAAACCCTTAGCCTTGCAGCATGTGATCCCTGAATCAGCGACTTTTGCCCTCTCAGGATCATCCACTCACTGCCAATGCGACATCCCGGAGGACATGTGGCTAGTTCAGGCCGATGAAGGACAAATCAGCCAAGTAATTCACAATCTGGCCGTCAACGCGCAACAGGCCATGCCCACCGGCGGCACACTAGCCATCTGCGGAGAGAATGTCACCTTAACGGCCGAACAGGCCAAGCAAAAGAATCTGTCTGCCTCGGGAAATTACATTAGATTGACTATCCAAGACAGCGGAAACGGCATACCAACCAATACCTTGCACAAGATTTTTGATCCGTACTATACGACAAAACCGACTGCCAGCGGACTCGGCCTGAGTACGGCCTACTCCATTATCAAAAATCACCATGGCACGATCACCGTTTCTTCTGTTCCTGGCCGGGGTTCAGCCTTTGTTATTTATCTGCCGGCTGCTCAGGAAACGACCACTGTTCCTCAAGCCTTGCCTTCGCCATTGTCGGGAGAAGGACGCGTTCTGGTGATGGATGACGAAGAATCAATTCGTCTCGTATTAGGCGAAATGCTCAGACACCTAGGATACGATGTACAGTGTGTTGCGGAAGGAAAAGAAGCGATTGAACGCTATCAGGAAGCGTACCACGCTCGTCAACCATTTAAGGCTGTCATTTTGGATTTAACCATACAGGGTGGCTTGGGCGGAAAAGACACCGTGCAACAACTGCGGCAATTCGACCCTCAGGTCAAAGCGATTGTGGCGAGTGGCTACTGCAACGATACTGTGCTCTCAAACTACTCAAGGTTTGGATTTCATGGCGTCGTAGCCAAACCGTTTCGTCTCGCAGAATTGAGTCAGGCACTGAATCAAATCAACGCATGATCAGAAGATAGGTTGGTAGAAATTTGCCATTAGACGATTGACGATGTCGCCTATTGTTCTATTTTGATCTCGCCTTCTTCAACAACCGTTGGGTAGGATTTTATATTGCTGGACGGATTGTTCACACAATGCCCAGTTTTCACATTATATTCCCAACCATGCCACGGACAGGTCACGGTTTCACCATCAAGATCTCCTTCACCTAACGGCCCTCCTCGATGTAAACAGGTATTATCGGTAACATGGAAGGCTCCATCTACATTGAAGACCGCTAAACATTTATCTTTCACTTCCACGACTATGCCAGTATCCACATCCACCTCATCGGTTTTCGCTATTCGGATCCACTCTCCCATATCCCCTCCTCATCCAACACAATCACTTCCCAAATTATCGTAATGGCTCAGGTATTTAGGCTGAAGACTGAAGGGGGTAGCACTCATCATGTCCGAAGCGTGAGATGATCACGCATGATGGGCCCTAAAAGCCTTCGGCCTTCAGTCTATCCACCTGCGCAATTACGGTTTCTGTAGCGGTTCCTTAATTTTCTTGAGCAAACTTGATAATGGGGGCGTGGTCGCCTCCTTCCCTCCAGCTTCCTTTAATTGGCTTACAAGCGTTCGTACAATCTGAAAAAAGGCTTGGGTTTGAGGAGACTCAGGATTACCGACCACGATCGGACTTCCCTTATCGCCCCCTTCCCGAATAGCCGGGTCAAGAGGAATGCGGCCAAGAAACGGGATTTCGAATTTTTTCGCGGCTTGTTCGCCCCCGCCAAAAGAGAAAATCTCACTGCGCTCTCCACAATGCCCACACACAAAATAACTCATATTTTCCACGACACCAAGTAAGGGCACATTCACTTTTTTGAACATCATCATGCCTTTTCGAACATCGGATAGCGCAACTTCTTGTGGGGTCGTGACGGTAACGGCGCCGGTCAATGGCACTAGTTGAGAAAGCGTCAACGGCACATCACCCGTTCCCGGCGGAAGGTCAATCAACAAATAATCAAGATCGCCCCAGACCACATCCCGGAAAAATTGTTGAATGGCGGTATGGACCATCGGACCTCGCCACACAACAGGCGTGTCTTCAGGAACAAAAAACCCCATGGAGATGACTTTCACCCCCTGTCCTTCGGCGGGAGTGATGTGGTCCCCTTCTTTGACAGGCTCTTTCGTCACCCCAATCATCATCGGAATATTCGGGCCATAAATATCCGCATCCATAACTCCAACGGCATAGCCTTCTTGCTTAAGGGCGACAGCCATATTCACCGTCACCGTCGTTTTACCCACTCCACCTTTTCCGCTACTTACGGCGATTATATGCTTCACGCCAGGAAGCAAATCCCCCGCAGGTTGATTCCCGGCAGCAGCAGGTTGCGGGGGATGTTGTTCTTCAGCCATAGACATTCTCCTTCGTGAAACCCAATCAGTGCATCCTGTCTAGCATGCTATACGATTTAGACGCAATACTCCTCTTTGCTCTCCCGGCCAAATACTGTCTCAGACCCTGTCCAAAGAATACGCAGGCGCGGAAGGTCAGCCAACTGGCAAGAATGACGGGGAATAAAAGAGAAATGTAAGGGGAACCCTTTAGGTCAAAAACCCCTGACCAAGTTGGGTGGCAAACTTTTTACGCGACCGCCCGATGAGCGGTTCATGGTGGTTCTTACGATTATCTGCAATGACCGGATCCAAAATTTCTCCACAACTAATGCATCTCCAGCCTGAAAAATACATGGCACCTGCTTCGTCTGCCACATCACCAAATTTATCCACAATCATGATTCCCTTACACCGTGGACAATCCATACACACGACTCCTTCCTACAAACGCCATATATAAAAAAATGAATTGGTAGGGTGATCTATACAGCAAGTAAGATACCGAAATTCAAATCCCATAAGTTATTGATTTGTAAATATTTATTAAAGAAGCGAACAATCGTATTGTTTCAAAATGAAACGACATTTAATCTTACATTGCAAGAATAATTCTTTAAACAATTGTTTATACTAAACATTTTAGTTTTGGTTACTAATACGTATCAAATGATTCCAAAATGAAACAGCCTTGTATTCTGCCTAAGTACCGGGAGCTCAAATTTTGAATTTATGTAGGCCTGCGATGTTTCTTTTAAAATAACAAGTCGAAGAATATTTCTTCGCTCTTTCATTGCCGTTATTTTATTCTCAGGACAAGGCGAGAATGCCGTTGGCGGTTTTTTCCCCAGTCCCTTTATGGGTGTTTCCCAAAGGGAGGATTGTAGAAGGGGGCATGAATCAGCTATACCCTTCGTGCTGAACTTTCGCTCTGGCGTGTAAGGACGGTGATTTGGAAATCCCTTGGTATTCCAAAACCAGCCAAATGATTCCCGATTCGTACAGGACGACATCAAAGAAGAAATTATAGGGGTTTTCCAAAAAAAATCACTAAATGGGAATAACAGGAGATGCGCCATAAATGAGTACGATCAAGATTGCTCTCGACAGGAGAACGAATTGAGTTTTTCTCATACACTCATTCCCCCATCTCGGGATGGCTCACATATGGCCAATCCCAGCCAGATCGCTCAAGAAAGGAGGGTCAGGACAGCACTCCTGTTAGCTGCTGGAACCGGAACACGATTGCAGCCATTGACCCTGGATTCCCCCAAGTGCCTCACTGAGGTTGGAGGTATTCCAATTCTCGAACGCTTGGTCAACAATCTGCGCGTACAGGGGTTTAGAAGGCTGATCGTGGTGATTGGGTACTTAGGTGATTGTATCCAGGAATTTCTGGAACAACACACGGATGATATGCGGGTCGATTACGTCCTCAATCCAGACTACCGGATCACCAATAACATCTACTCTCTCTGGCTGGCCAGGCAGCAGATCCATGAGCCTTTTTTACTGATAGAAAGTGATCTGGTTTTTGAAGCTTGCATGCTGGATGACATGCTCCAACCTGATAAGATGGCGATTTCCAGGATTCTTCCCTGGATGAATGGCACGACAGTAGTGCTTGGGTCACAAGGACGTGTGAAGGCTTTTCACCGTGGTGGCGACATATATGATGATGCACGTCATTACAAATCGGTCAATCTCTACAGCCTCTCCCTTCCTTCATGGAACAAGATTGAGAAACGATTACACCGCTATATCTTGGAAGGCATGCTCGGGGAGTATTACGAGGTGGTTTTTTCCGAGATGGTCGCTGAAAAGACACTCTCTTTCGACGCAGTCTTCTTCGATGCCAACCGATGGTATGAGATTGATACCTTGGCAGATCTGCTCGAGGCAGAGATGCTGTTTACTCGATCCCGTTCCATTGTCCGCCGCTCACTGATGGACATCGACCCGGCGGCGAATCTTGCCTGAGATCGATCACGCCTCAGTCACCCGGTATTGGGAGAACGTCAAATCCTCAATCCTCGGTCCGTACATGATGGACGACTTCGGCTTCCCGGTGAGTGCCGGAGATTTTCGTTTCCGTGGAGAGGCCAGAACCGTCCGGCGCCTACTTCGCGACAAAAAGCGCAATGGAACGGCCCTGGACCTCGGTAGTGGTGTCGGGTATTGGGCCGAGGAGTTCGCCAGCCAATTCTCCCAAGTGATCGCGGTCGAAGGTAGCCAGACACTCTACCAAGCGCTAAAGACCCAATGTGCTCCGTATTCCAACATCCATACTATACATGGTGATGTTCTGTCGTTCGAACCCGGGGGCCCCTATAGCCTGATCTTCTTCGGTGGTCTGCTCATGTACCTCGACGAACATGACATGAAAACATTACTGCAAAAGCTGATCCCGTGCCTTGAGCCGAATGGGACTATACTCTGTCGCGAGTCAACGGTTCGGAATGAGACGGTGACGCGCAATGGCAACTATTCCGTTGTGTATCGTTCTGTGTCGGACTACACACGCATCTTCAAACAAAGCGGATTGACACTCCAACACATTGAAAGAAATGAGCCCTATGTTCTCACGCAAATGGGATGTGAACTGATCGAAAAATGGAAGCAGGTCGTCCCCGAACCGTTACAAGCTCTCGAAATCGTAGGTCGCCTGACCTATTGGGGCATGCGTTTAGGGACCCCCTGGATCACGCGTCTCCCTCAGGTCCTCGGGATTCCGTTTCCATGCCTGGAAAATCACTTCTTTGTGCTCAGAACTGGACCAATTGTTCATGAGTAAAGGGTAAAAATACACAAATGGAAAAACCTCGAGGAAACTTTCTCTATCGGAACCTGGCAAATGTCGTATCGATTCTCGGCGTGCTGCCCCTGGCGCTACTTTTCCTGGAAGATGGGTATCGTTATGTGATCCCGTTGATCATTTTCAATAATGTGATGGACGACCTGGACGGCATTCTGGCAGCCAAATTACATATCCGCAGCCGGTTTGGTGCCGATCTTGATAATGTCTGTGATGCCGTTGCCCATGGGGTTTTGGTCATGGCGGTAGGCGCACATTTCAGCGGACTGGTTTTGATGGTGAGCATGATCGCTGCGGCTTCGATCATTCTTCGGGCAACGTCTCGGGTCAATCCGGATGTGGCGACTGGCGGGGGGTCCCCCACCAATGAACTAATGCGCCACATGCTGTTCATCCTCCTATTAACCCAAATATATGATGTTGACTCTGGGCTTTATCTGGTTCTGATATTTCTTTTGCATTCAGTAACGATGAGCATACCATTCAATTTACCTTTCCTAATTCGAGGACTGGCAAAGACCGCTACGGCCACGTTTCTTGTGAACGTGGCACTGGTGACGGCATGGCTCATACCTGCCGTAGCGCCACTCATAGCCGCGGCCTTCATCACCACCTACTTATATTCATTTGCGGTTGGAGGCCGGCAATGGCTCAAAGAACGGGAGAAAGTCCCGAGTGTAGAGGATCATGACCTAAATATATGAGGCGTTTAGATGGAATCACTTTATGCCAAATTGTCTAACTTTTCGCCACAAGGTGGAGCGACCAATCCCTAACTGCTGAGAGGCCTCTTTGAAATGCCAGCCGGATTTATCCAGAGCTCGACAGATGGCTTGCCGTTCAATCGCTTGTAGGGATTCCGTGTCGGTCCATTCCCGATGTTCCCGGTAATGTCGTTGCAAATCGGCAGGAAGATGCTCAAATTGAATGGTATCTTCCTCACAGCAGACAAAAGCATGCTCCATCATATTTTGCAGTTCGCGGATATTCCCGGGAAAGGGATACTGTTCAAGGGCCATCAAAGATTCAGGAGAAAGTCTAGCGATTTGCTTACCCATTGACCGATTGAACTTCTCTCGATAATGGTTAAGGAGTAATGGAATATCTTCAGATCGCTCCCGAAGGGGGGGCAGCACGATGGGTATGACACGAATCCGATAGTACAAATCCTCCCGGAAGCGGCCTTCCCGAACGGCATCTTCCAGATTTCGATTCGTCGCGGCCACAATCCTCACATCCACACTTATCGTATCATTTGATCCAACCCGTTCAAACCGTCCCCGTTCGAGGACTCCCAACAATTTTATCTGTGTCGACAAACTCAACTCGCCAATTTCATCAAGAAAAATTGTTCCCCCATTTGCGAATTCAAACCGCCCTAGTTTGTCGACATACGCATTCGTGAAAGCCCCTTTCACATGACCAAACAATTCGCTCTCTAACACGCCTTCCGACAAACTCGACACATTCACCACAACAAAGGGCGCCTGCCTCCGCGGACTCTGTGCATGCAAGGCATAGGCAATTAGTTCCTTCCCTGTCCCACTCTCGCCCGTAATCAAAGCCGAGGACTTCGATGCAGCAATGGCCGGAAGCTTGGCAAAAATGTTCTGCATGAGAGGACTACGGCCTACAATATGATCGAATTGGACTTGCTCACCCAAACGCTGTTTAAGCTCTGAAACCTCCGCAGTTTTGGCACAGAGTTCTCGAACAAGGGAAATATCCCGGATGACCTCAATTAACCCAACTAGCTTTCCCTCTTTGTCCAATAAGAAGTCTGTATTGATACTCACGGGCATCTGTTTTCCATCTCGACGACGAACCATGGCTTCAAAATTCGAAACCCGCTCGCCCCGAAGCGCCCGCTCCAAAACACAATTTTGATTCGAACAAATATTGCTTTGCACTAACACATCACAAGCTAACAACATTCCGGAGTCTGGCACCTCATAACCCAACATGGTTTGCATGGCCCGATTCAAAAACGTCACACGTTTTTGCAAGTCGATGGTGATGACTCCGTCACTAATACAGTCCAAAATCGTTTCTGCTCCCCTGGAACGGGATACGGATTCCACTTCTGCCATAAGATTCACGCCTTTTAAAGAAAAAATCTTCGCATTCTAAACTCGACCTTTTCGTTCACGAGTTGTTATGTTATGAACATCTGAGGCGAATAAAAGTGCAAAGTGAGGAATTAAGGAGTGAAAAAATGGACTTGCCTTTTCTTCTCTCTGGCTTCTCACTCCTCACTTTTTACTTCTCACTTCTGTAACTACTCAGGTGAATAGACTGAAGGCCGAAGGCTTTTCGGAGCTAACCATGCGTCATCATCCAACATTTCTGGTATTATGAGTATTAGCCTTCAGTCTTCAGCCTAATTACCTGAGTAGTTACTCACTACTTTTGAAGAATTCGTCTAATCTCGGACAGGCTCCTATATAATAGTGTAAGGCAACCCCATTCCGTTCCACAAATCATTTTTAACGACATTCCTTCGTTTCTATAATCTTCTTAGCCTAGCTGATTAATATATCTCATGAACTTTCTCCCTAGCCTTGCACAACTCCCGTTCCCTAATATCGATCCAGTCTTTTTTAGTATTGGCCCTCTGGCATTCCGGTGGTACGGCCTGATGTATCTGTTGGGCTTAGGTGGGGCCTATTGGCTCATAAAGACCAGAGCGGCTAAAAAACAGATCGCACTTTCACCCCAAACACTGTCCGATTTAATTGTGTTTGCGGCCTTTGGTGTCTTTATCGGCGGACGATTAGGATACGTCCTGTTTTATAACTTGCCGTTTTATTTTGACAATCCCCTCAAAGTGTTTGCAGTGTGGGAAGGGGGAATGTCATTCCATGGGGGGTTGCTTGGAGTCTGCGTGGCCCTTGTAATGTTTTGCAAAAAACGCGGCTTACGCATGGCTTCCATTGCCGATTTGGCGGCAGGAGCGGCTCCAATTGGTCTAGGCTTTGGACGAATGGGAAACTTTATCAATGGCGAATTATTTGGGAGAGCCACCGATGTGGAGTGGTGTATGGTCTTCCCACAGGGTGGGCCTGAATGCCGGCATCCCTCCCAACTCTATGAAGCCGGACTGGAAGGCATTGCTCTCTTCCTTCTGCTAATGATCATAAATCGATGGACCACGCCACCGGGAACGATATTTTGGACCTTCATTAGCGGCTATGGCGTCGCCAGATTTTTCGTCGAGTTTTTCCGTGAACCCGACAGTCATTTAGGATTCATCTTTCAATGGGTCACCATGGGACAACTCCTCTGCATCCCCATGATCGCCCTCGGCACGTTCATGATTATTCGAGGATATCGACGCTTCAATGTCTCTTCCTCTTGAACCATTGAATTTCCTCAATTGCTATTGGCTACGCTAAAATCCTCCTCCCGGCCCACCACCACCTCCTCCAATTCCTGGCAGCACAGGAGTGGACGAGGCTTCGACAGGGGCATCAGGAACATTGCCATAGCGTCGAAGAGGAGGAGAATTCCAAATGACTCTATGCCCAGGGGCAAGATTGGCAGCTTTAATAAAATGGGGCTTTGCTCCTGCTTGATCCCCCATATGATTCATGGCTAATGCCAAGTTGTAATGCGCTTCAGCCAAATCGGGTTGTGCCTGGACCGCAGCCTGAAATTGCTGTCTGGCTCCTTCCCATCGCCCTTCACGAAACAATCGATTCCCTTCTGTAAAGAACGCCTGCACTCGAGTATTGGTATTGGAAGGAGGATCAAGCCCCATCAACGGAGCAGGTTTGTCTGACGCGCACCCCAGGTTGAAGAGAAAGATGAGACCACACA
>QIDY01000269.1 GCA_003228495.1 Nitrospirota bacterium | reverse complement strand
CCTTGCCGGTTCAGTGTCGTAGGATCGTGAATGCTAAAAAAGATTTCCAGGAGTTCTCTAAAAGAAATAATATTTGGATCAAATCGGATCTGGATGATTTCCGCATGCCCGGATGTTCCAGTACATACAGCTTCATACGTGGGATTGGGACGATCACCTCCCATGTAACCCGACTCCACCGATTCCACACCTTTGACCTGATCAAACACCGCTTCTAAACACCAAAAACAGCCCCCACCCAATGTGGCCAACTCTTTCTCCGGTGTTGATGGTGGGGATGTATCCGTCATACCAAACCTCTTTTCCTATGTGATATAGGTGAAGATTCAAAAACCTTCCAAGATGTCAAAGAGTTATACCATGACAGATTTTCTTCGGCTAGCGAATGGAGCGTAGACAAAATAACTGCACTGTGGAATTAGCCTGTTTTATCATGTTTGTTTGGTTGTTGGGTTATCAAGCGGATCCCTCTGCTTTTTGCTAAGGTGGGTACCCTATGCGAGTGGTTTGGGCAACGGATATCCATTTGAACTTTCTTCGGCCACAGGGGCGAGCGGTATTTTTTTCGTCTATTCATGATTGTCGGCCAGAGGCGGTGTTTGTCACCGGTGATATTGCGGAAGCTCCTTGCCTGCTGGATCTTCTCCATGAAATGCGGCAAGCGATTAACGTGCCCCTGTATTTTGTCTTGGGGAACCATGATTTTTACCATGGGTCGATTGAAACCGTAAGACGGGGGATTCAAGATTGGTGTCAAACGCAATCGGGTCTCACGTATCTCTCTTTCTCCGGGCTCATTGAACTCACCCCAAAGACGGTTTTGATAGGGGCTGATGGTTGGGGAGATGGGCGCTATGGGGATTATCATCAATCGCCGGTCAAGCTCAGCGATCAAGAATTGATTCGGGATTTTCAGGGGCTGAATCGAGATGTTGTCCTCGCCAAGCTTCAAGCGTTGGGGGATGAGTCAGCTATTTATCTCCGCGAAGCTTTAACCAAAGCCTTGGAATCGTATAAACGCGTCATGTGTCTCACCCACGTGCCACCATTTAAAGAAGCGTGCTGGTATCAAGGGAAAATGGGCAATGATGATTGGTTGCCGTATTTTGCCTGTAAAGCCGTGGGTGATTTACTTCTCGAAACCGCTCAAAAATATCCCCAGTGCGAGATGACCGTCCTTTGCGGCCATACGCATCATGCGGGAACCATCCAAATCTTACCCAATCTTTACGTGAAAACCGGGTCAGCGGAGTATGGTCAGCCTCATGTGGAAGAAATTCTTGCTATCGAGTAAGGCTGTTTCTGTGCGAAGCGGGTGTGTCTATGGTAGGGAATCGCAGAAACTTTTATACGAATCGTTTTCGGTCTTCCTCTGTTGGAACTCGGCAAGAGTCTGATTTCCCCATCCATTGATATCGATGGCGTGCAACAAAGTCGTAGAATGGATCTCGAATCTGGCGAGGGATAATCAGGAGAACTCCGAACAGAGACCAGGGAATTCCCAATTTTCGAAGAATCTTGAGGGCCGCGGTGGATTTCGTAAACAGTTTTCCCTGTTCGATCAAAAGGAAGGTTTCGTAGTCGTCTGTTGAGAGTTGAAAGTGTCGCAGGATTTCTTTGGCTGGTGGGGACTGGAGAGTGCCGAATTTGAAAAGGTCATCAGAATCTCGGTTCAATACTAAGTTCACAAAGGCATTGCAAAAATTGCAGACCCCATCAAACACAATGACTCTTGCATATTTCTCCCACTCATGTGGGAGGATTGGTAATCCCTGTTTCATGTTTCGCGGTCCTCTTAGTATGCGTACCAATCGGTCGGAAGTCCGATGAATGTTTTTCTTATGGGTATCATACCTGAAAATTCGACATGGTTTTATGGATGCGGACATCATGGTCTACCCTTCGGGGGCGGGGCGACGTCCAAGAATTTGGTGTGCACGAGCTTTAAGCCATGCATGTATAGACACGAGATCGAAAAAAATGAGGTAGACAAACGGAATTAAAATAAAATTGACATGCATCAAGACAAAAGTGGCTATATGAAAAGTGGTGACTCCCAAAATAAAGGCGAGCCGCAATTTGACGGATTTGATGAAGAGAAGAAGGGGAAAGCCTAGCTCGAATGCCAGGACGAGAATACCGAAGAGGTGAATGAGTTCCGGGTGTTGGGCCAACTCAAAACCAAGCCAATTTGTGAGGATTTCTCCTTTGTCGTTGAAACCTCCCCGGACTGATCGGTGAATTAAGACTTCCTGAATTCTGCCTTCTCCAGCGAACCAGACCCAGCCCGAGACTCGTACTTTGGCAATCACGCTCCAGAAATAAAACAATGCCACATAGAGTTGCATGGTTTTAATGGGCCAGCTGGCCTCCCATTCCTGAACTCCCCCTGGATTGCGACGTTGCCTGGCATCTCGAGAGTGGACTTGGCCACACTTGGAAAGTACAAAGAGAAAAAGAATCTGCATGGGAATGATATACCGATGGTGAACGTCTCCTGAAAAGCTATCTCGTACTCCTTTCAGGTAAAAAATACAGAGAATGATTACGACAATCGATGTCCGTGTATTTTTCCCTAAAATCATCGTGATGGTTGCACCCATCAGAATGGCATACATGACAAATGAAAGGGCCGGCACATGATATTGAATCCCCAATAACTTGAAGTACCAAATGGGCTCAATAAAGTAATACATGGCCCCCATCGGGTTAAGAGTCAGGACGGTGGCAAATTGATACGTGTGGAAGAGCAGCAGGCCAATGCCAATGTACATGCGTAGCAGGCCCAGACTTTCTCCAGAAAATCCGGTAAAGAAAAATTGATTCCAAGTTCGGCTTGTCGATTTACAGAAAGCCATGCTTCCACCTCTTGATCCATTGATCTTGCCAGTCGATCACGGCCTGGTTCGTCTGAATTTCGACCTTGCTCGTATCTCCTTTTAATAAATCAGCCTTTCGGTATACTCGTTTTTGATTGGCGGATTCCATGCGAATAATAAATTTAGGGTCGGCAGGTTCGAATTGAAGCGTTTTGTTGAGAGTCCAAAACATTCGCCACTCCCAATCAACAGAGAAGTTGCGCTCATTGTCGTCCAAGCCACGAACCCATCGGTTGACAGACCCCAGGGCCGTATTCCCTTGTTTGTGTTTTGGTGGATCGTGTCCAAATATCCTTGAGCCGTACAGCCGTCGAAAATTGGGTTTGGGAATATTCAGGTCTTTATACGACACGTAGCTGATTGATCCGTCGCGATGTGTAACACGAAGCCCTTTCCGAAGGGCCGCTTTGTCCCTGACACTTGTCGAAATAGTTTCGCTGGGTTTATACACGCTATACATGGGAACCCACGTTATTGGAAACCGATCAATGCGAAAAATTACCGCAGCCCATACGACGATCAAATACAGGACAAGAATAATATTGACCGTTCGTCGCTTCATAATGGATGTTTTCCCTTTCCGGACAACCTGAGAAGATAGAGGGCTGATTTCCCTCTACCGAAGGGAGGGGAATTTTCGTAGTTTATTATCTGGTAAAAGTAGCACATCACAAGAATAAAAAAAAGAAAAGGAGATGGTTTCCGTTCTGGCTTTCGGTATGATGAGCCGGGAACCGGCAAGCAGGCTATTTTTCGGGAAGAGCTTTCGCTCTTCTTAAATTAACGAGAGGGTAGGACTGTCAATCTGATTTTCCCTGTATGACGATTTCTTTATCACATGTTCTTCACCCTGTGGTGAGTCGTGTCGTGTTGGTTGAACGAGATGAGCTTCCCGCCTTGCTTTTGTCGTTTGCGTATTTTTTCTGTTTGCTAGCGGCCTACTACATCCTACGTCCAGTTCGGGATGAAATGGGGGTGTTGTCGGGTGTGCATACACTCCCGTGGCTGTTCTCGGCTGTCTTTGTAGCGATGTTGGGCGTGATCCCTCTCTTTGGTTGGGTAGCTGGCCACTTGTCCATTCGTCGTCTCTTGCCTTCCGTCTATGGGTTCTTTGTCATCAATCTTCTCGGATTTTTTGTAGCCTTGCGAAGTGGAATCGGGTTGCAGACGATTGGGCCAATCTTTTTTGTCTGGTTGAGTGTGTTTAATTTATTCGTCGTGTCGGTGTTTTGGAGTTTTATGGCCGATGTGTTTCCCACAGATGCGGCCCGTCGACTCTTTGGCTGTATTTCCGCGGGAGGAAGTCTTGGTGCCATGACGGGCCCGTTAATTACCGCGATGGCGGTAAAAGGCGTTGGCGTTCAGGGCCTATTGTTGGTATCGGGGATATTCTTACTGGTAGCGATGGGATGCATCTTTGCCTTGCTCAAATGGTATCACGCCCATCATGGAATTGATCTGGGGAGCAAACATCTTTCTTCCGCGAAGGATCCTTCTGCCGTTCCGCCCAGTTTGTGGATAGGTATAACCCGCATTGTTCGGTCGCCCTATTTAAGAGGTATTTCCCTCTATCTCATGTGTTACTCCGTTCTTTCCACATTTTTGTACTCGCAGCAAACCATATTGATTCCCCAAGTCATGCCAAGTTCTGAAGACCGTATGCAATTGTTCGCGTCTGTGGATCTTGGGATCAATGTGTTGGCTTTCACACTACAATTTTTCGCAACCGGGTGGTTGCTGACACGGTTGGGTGTGGTGATGATGCTGGCCGTGATGCCGATGGTGTCGTTGATTGGATTTGGGGTATTTGGATTGTCCACAGTTTTGCCGGTATTGATTGGGTTTGGAGTGCTGAGGCGAGCGGGAGAGTTTTCCATTACCAAGCCGACGCGAGAAACGCTGTTTACGGTGGTTCCCCGTGACGAAAAATATCAAGCGAAAAATGTGATTGATACGGTTGTCCATCGAGGGGCCGATATGACAGGGACGGGGATTGTCTCAGGGTTGCATGCCTGGGGTATGGCGTTGTCCCACATGGCCTTTGCAGCCATGCCGATTGCGGTGCTCTGGTTAGGGACTGGTCTCTGGTTAGGGCGACGGCACGAGCATATTCGTCGAAATCAGTGATTAGCCGTGGGGAAACTCATTTTATTTTTTAAACTGGTGAGGGCACTTTGCTTATTAGGCCAATCCGAATGATTGAACAACTTCGAAATCCATGAACGGTTCAAAAAAGATAGTGTTGTTGACGATGTTGGGCGTTTTGGCGCTTTTCGGGGGTGCTCTGATCTATTTTACGATGGAGTATCTTTCATCTGTCTCGCAGGGTGATGCTCCACCGACACCAGAGACTATCCACCAAATTGGATTATTACTACTGGTTGTGACGATGATGGCGGGTATCCCCGCCGTGGGAATGGGTGCCTATGTCATGTATATCGGGTCAAGAATTCACGTGACTGGGCAATGGCCGCCAGCCGGGATGGGATTTCAGTCCAAAGCACCAGTCATGCTAGGTGCCCGAGCCAATCTTGTTGCCTTCAGCACAATGGGATTGGGGGGCATTCTCGTGATGACTGGATTGTTCTTACCCCTGTTGGGTTGGCGTTTGATGAACATGCTTGGTGAATAAACGGCTTTTCTTTCCCTTCGTCTCTCCTTACAAAACAAAGGAGCGGCGAATTCAAATGGGACCTGTTGAATATTTCTCTCCCATGGCTGGAAACGTCCTAGGAGAAATTGATATCAGCAGCCGAGGGGAATGGTCAAAAAAGTTCGTCCAGCAAGGCCGCAGCCTTTTTGACGCGCGGAGCGTACTCGCAGTACGTGAGCACGGCAAAAGGGCGAGAACGCCGCTGGCGGCTTTTTTCAACATTCCCAAATGGAATATTTAGTATGGGTGCAAGACATGACTAAGTGGGACTGGGCCATTCTGGCTGCCTTTATCTTGTATGCCCTTTATGCCGGGCTACGGGAACGGGTGCGGGCCTCGCAAAATCTTGATGAGTATTTCTTAGCTGGCCGGAGTCTTTCCGGATGGAAAGCGGGCTTGAGCATGGCGGCAACGCAATTTGCCGCCGATACGCCTCTTCTGGTCACGGGGTTAGTGGCGACAGCCGGGATTTTTGCACTGTGGCGCTTATGGATTTATGCCCTGGCCTTTTTGCTTATGGGCTTTCTCCTGTCTCCAAGTTGGCGACGAGTGGGTGTGCTCACTGACGCTGAAGTGACGGAAGTGCGCTATGGCCATCGTGCCGCTGCGGCCCTGCGGGGAATAAAAGCCATCTATTTTGGCACCATTGTGAATTGCACGGTCTTGGCCATGGTCCTCCTGGCAGCGACGCGTCTCGCGGAACCGTTTCTTTTTTGGGATCAATGGTTACCCTCGGCTTTCTTTGATGTTTGCGTCCAAATTGTGCAATGGGTTGGTGTGCCGTTTGCTGTTGGTGGGCTGGAAACAGAAACGATTTGGATTCGTTCTACAAACAATTTATTCTCGATTGGTGCCATTGTATCTGTGACCATGTTGTATTCAACAACCGGCGGATTACGAAGCGTGGTCACAACGGATCTTGTGCAATTTGCCATTGGTATTGTAGCGAGTGTCGGATTTGCCTGGGTGGTGGTGGATCATGTGGGTGGTCTGACGGCATTAACTCACCGAATTCAAGAGCAGTTCACCACGTCTGCAGGCTACCCGCTAACCGGGAATGAGCTGTTGGCCTTTACGCCATTTGGCGCCAAAGATGTGACGATAATGGTCCTCCTGGTGTATGGATTTCAATGGCTGTTGCAGATGAATGCGGATGGCACCGGGTATTTGGCGCAACGATCCATGGCATGCCGAACCGATCACGATGCGCGTCTGGCGGCCGTCGTGTTTACGGTGGCGCAAGTCTTGTTACGGAGTTTGATCTGGTTGCCGTTGGCCCTAGGGTTACTGGTGATTTTCCCGCCGCTTCCAGGCTCAATTGATATGGCCGCGCGCGAATTTACGTTTATCCAGGGAATCGATGAACTCTTGCCGGCAGGGTTGAAAGGATTAATGCTTGTTGGCATGTTAGCCGCCTTGGCTTCGACTGTAGACACCCATTTGAATTGGGGCGCATCCTATTGGACCAATGATATCTATCGACGATTTATTTGCCAAAGCTGGTTAAAACGGGCGCCCTCCAATCGTGCCTTGGTGTGGGTGGCGCGTGGAAGCAATTTGCTCATTCTAGTCATTGCTCTGTGTATCCTCCCATGGTTGTCTTCGATTCAAATGGCTTGGCAGGTCAGTTTGTTACTAGGGGCGGGGATGGGTGTGTTGCTCGTGTTACGGTGGATCTGGTGGCGAGTGACGGCATGGGGCGAATTAGCCTGTATCACGGCATCGATAGTGATGGCTCCGCTCTTGTTGTGGGGCTTGCCGGATCAAGAGGAATTGCGGTTGCTCATCATGGGGATCGGTTCCGGGATGATCGGCATTGGAGTTTCTTTATTCACCGGCCCGGAAGATTACGACCGTTTAGAAATATTTTATCGACGAGCGCAACCCCCAGGGTTTTGGGGGCCGATTGAACAACGAATTTGTCCTGCCAACCCTAAAAGTTCGCACCGATTTTGGCGAGCGCTACAGGCCATGGGGCTCGCGGCTTTGTCCATATTTTGTTTGCTTGTTGGTATAGGGACTTGGCTGGTTGGAAGTCCTGCTCCGGCATGGATGCCCTGGCGTGAACTGTGGATCGGTGGGCTCCTCTTGGTGGGTATTTCTTTATGCCCTATCTGGATCAGAATCGGTTTTCAGCAAACTGAGCAACACAACAGTCAGACCGGGTGAGAATGGGAAAAGATTTGTCCCAAAGAGATCGGGCAGGTCTCAGGAAATTGCATTGGCTTCCTGATAGAAGGCCATTTCTATAGAGAATCACCGAACAAGGCTTGTGCGTCCGCCCAGACCATGCCATCGGGCAATCCATCAATCCAATTCCCCGATTCATTAGCCAGACGGAAAGCATACTCCCTGCCAATTTTCTTGAGGATAACTTCCCCGCCATCGATCCAGGTTTGTACTGTTTCTGTGTCCTCCAACCACATGGCTGCCTCCGTATACTTTGGGTGGTTTACCCTTATGCTGTGGAAGTAATCCCCGATCTACAATTCCTCAAAAGTCCTATTACAGACTAACTCGAATCGGAACTTTCACTTCCGATTGGTCCAGCTTAAGAACTTCTCTAAGTTCGGACTTCGTATGCCAATTCCTACAATCCAAAAACTGAAAGAAGGGGCTCCCCTTCACTTGTAAACAGTGGATGCGTCAAGCCATGAATCCTACAAGGGTTTGATTTTTTGAGGTTTGTGCGGGCTTTGAATGTTCTAGAGACTGAGGGGCACTAACCTTGCAATCACAATAGATTTTGATGACGGACTTTGGTGAATACCTTTCTCTCTGCTCCGATTCATAATAAAATCTTGGAGGCTCTTATGTGGAAGAAAAAACTACAAGTCAAGGGCTCTGAAAGCGTAAATACAGATGGAGACTATACGTTTCTTGGCAAAGGGGCGAAGATACAAGGAATAGCGAAACTTGAAGGTGTCATCCGGATTGATGGACACTTCAAAGGGGCGATTAATACGAATGATACCCTAATTATTGGTGAACATGCGGTGATCCGTGGCTCAATTACCGCTAACGAAATCATTTGTAGTGGAAAGGTCGAGGCCAAACTTATAGCCAAGCAAAGGATTCAACTTCTCTCTCCGGCGGTATTGATTGGGGATATCACCACCCCAGCCTTTTCCATGGAAGACGGTGCTTTTTTCCAAGGGGTGTGCGACATGGGTCTGAGTAGCAGGGTCGAACGCTTGCCAAAAGAATCGCAAGTCTTGGAGAAGGCGTTTGATCCCCTAGTGCACTGCGAATTGCTTCCTACTCATTAGTGGCTTCCCGCACCCAGACTTCCCTCAAAGGTTAAGGACTGGGTGTCAGAACCTATCCTTTTCCTAAACACAACAAATTACCCCATACAGCCAAGGAAAATGTTGCACCTTTTTATTGATTCGAGCTTTGAGGTATCGGAAAAAGCATGAAGATAGTTGGTGTCGAAGACGGGTTTGAACATGAACACTTAGGGGAGCGGCAGGCCCTGAATGGACAGCCTCCTAGAAGAGTTTGTGAATAAATTCTGGGATGTGGAACTTTCTTTTCGTATACACAATACCAAGGAGATTACCTTCTCGACTAAGAATCTGTTTTTTGACGTTTTTGGCAACAGTGGACCGAGTCTTTTCGGCCGCAAGAACCAGGATCACACCATTGACAGTTTCACAAATGGCCAAGCTATCGGCCGAGACACTGACCGGCGAAGAATCAATGAGAATAAGCGAAAACTGGTTTCGTGCTGCTTTCCACATGTCAGTAGAATGGAAAAAGGTTCGTTCGGTAAGAGACCGGAAAAATTTAGAAGATAGAGTAGCCAGAAACAGGTTCGAATT
>QIDY01000301.1 GCA_003228495.1 Nitrospirota bacterium | reverse complement strand
GTGGTCAAGAGGTTGGGTTTTGGGTAGTGCTGATTGGGCAAACGGCCTAATTCTGAATTATCCCTGTTAGGACCTGTGAAAAAATAACTTTGACATCTCGTATCCCATCTTCGGGCCACCTTTGAACGGATCCCAATCCCAAAAACCTCAACATAGCTATGCTATGCTCGATTTTTTTTAAAATCGTTCCGTCCAAGTCCGGCGAAAATCTGGGCGCGATTTTATCAAAGTTATTTTGCCACAGGTCCTTAGTCTTCGAGAGTCCTTAGTCTTCGAGATAATGTTGTGCGTATTGGCAATAATTTGATGCGGATTCTTTTATCCAGAATAATTCATCATCGGTAAGAGGGCGTTTGACTTTTGCCGGAGAGCCGATCACCAGGCTTTTGGATGGAATATGGGTGCGTTCCGTGACCAAGCTACCTGCGCCGATAATGCAATCTTCTTCCACGACGGCACCGTCCATAATGATTGCTCCCATGCCAATTAGCACACGATCACGAATAGTACATCCATGCAAGATGACATGATGTCCAATGGTAATATCATCCCCGAGCGTTAAAGGATAGGTATCGTGAGTCACATGCAACAGAGCAAGGTCTTGGATGTTGGTCCGGTGCCCGATGCGAATAAAATGCACGTCTCCCCGGACGACGGCGTGGAACCAGACGCTGGAGTCTGAGCCAATGACCACATCGCCAATGACCATCGCGGTGTCTTCAATGAAGGCATTGGCTGCGACAATTGGCGTCACGCCTCGATACGGTTTCAGCATAGGTCTGACCCTTTGGTTAAGCAGGAAGGGTTGATCATAAATCACCTGTAATTCAAGCCCGAACCAGCATGGCACAGATGACTAAAGCCGTAAGAGCGGCCAGGATGGTGAGATAAATCGTGACGCTTTGGTCTGCTGCCCAGTCAGATTGCCAATTTTTTGGAAAGAGGCCATCTCCGTTGGGTTGCCATCCACCCTGGTATAGACCTAATTCTTTTTCCAGTTCAATTAATTGCTGCTTGGCCATCCGATGTCGATCGGCATGTTGAAGAATTAAGTAGGCGAAGAGACCGGAAAATAACGCGATGCCGGAAAGTGCGAACCAGAGAGTAGGAAATGTCGGGACGGACCAAGGGGGAACGGCGAGCATGGTAACAAGCAACAACACCAAAAAGGTGCTGGCAAAGGCTGTCAGCCGCATCATTTGTTCGCGTCGTTGGAAGACTTCATTTTTGAAAACGGGATACAGCACACGAAAGACTTCCATCGGTTCATCGCGCAGGTCCATGTTAACACGACTGGGATGTCTCATCTTCCTGGTCATGGGTTTGTCAAATATCGGACCATCCATTTGGCTAGGTGATTGGTCATGAGGCGAAACTCCTCGGGCCGTCCAAATTGATGGTTCGCGCCTTCAATCAGCCGCAACTGTTTTGTGGTGTTGAGTGTCGTCAATAAGCGATCGATTTGAGACCGCGGAATGAGTTCGTCTTGATCGCCATGGACAACCAAGGCTGGAACGTGAATGCGTGAAATGGACCCATAGGCATCATAGGTGAGGCATTCTTCATAGAAATCATATTGCAAGGGGATTGGAGAGCCATCACCAACAATGTTGGGGATATGGTTGGTAGATTTCCATCGTTCCATGGCTTCAGGTCCGAATTCCAGACGGAGGACTTCGGGAAAATCCACGACTGGGCACTTGAGCCCCAATGCCTGGAGCCTGTCCTGTCTTGGAGCTGAAAGAATTGCTATTAACCCGCCGAAGCTTGAGCCAACGAGTCCGAGTCGATCCATCCCTCTTTTTGCCAACATTTGAAACGCGGCATCGAGTTGTTCCTCGCATTGCTTGAGGCTCATGTTGGAGAAAAGTTCCTGGGATTCCCCCATTCCATACCAATCAAATCGAAGTGTGGAGATCCCCTTGGGAACGAGAAGTTCGGTGAGTCGTCGATTGGTGCGGCTATTTTTGTCCGAGAGAAATCCATGACACAGAATGACACACAGGTTGGTTGGCGTAGAGGGTTCGGCTAAGATCGCCGGCGTGGATAGACCCGAAGAACTTGAAAAGGTAACAGGAACCCCTACTATTGGTTCTTCTTCTTTTGGTAAAGCGGTAGTCATGGATTGTTACGCTTGAAGAAAATAAAAATGGTCGGTTGGTCCATTGCCCTTGCCGAGTGAAAAGCCATAGCGAATGGCCTCGGTTGTGTATGTCTTGGCAGCTTCTATCGCATTTGCGATGGCCTTTCCTTTCGCAAGTTGTGCCGCAATGGCCGAGGCTAAAGTGCACCCGGTGCCATGGGTATTCTGAGTCTGGATATATTCACCTTTATACATCCGAAAAAACCGGCCATCGTAGAGGAGGTCAGTTCCTGGTTGCTCGAGAAGGTGCCCGCCTTTAATCAACACATGGCGGCACCCTGATTGACGAATGATTTTGGCAGCCGATCGAGCATCGGCAACCGTTTTTATCGTCATGCCCGATAATACTTCTGCCTCGTAAATATTAGGAGTAAGGAGAAAAGCGAGGGGGCACAGTTCAGACTTTAGAGAAGATATCGCATTTTCTTCAAGAAGCGCATGCCCGCCTTTGGCCACCATGACTGGATCAACGATGAGATGCTCGATATTTTGTGCAGCCAGTCTTCGGCTCACTGTCGTGATGATTTCTGGTGTGGCCAACATGCCCGTTTTGATTGTCCTGACGGGTATGTCGGAAAAAATTGCATCAAGTTGAGCCATAATAATGTCTGAGGGGAGGTGAAAGACGGACGAAACCCCACAGGTGTTTTGGGCTGTAATTGAAGTAATGACCGACATGCCAAAGACGCCATTGGCCGATAGGGCTTTGAGGTCGGCCTGGATGCCAGCGCCCCCACTAGAATCGGATCCAGCGATGGAAAGAACTGGTTTTTTCATCAATCGACGTAATCAGTGAAGGATAAGAAAAAGTGAATTGAAGTTTACCACGGTAAATCCGTGGTATCAAAATGGGTTAATCATCAATCATGTAACAAGCCAATGCACTGTTCATCAGGTAGAAAATAAAAAGACCGCATGTAGAAAATTTCCTCTTGACATTAGTTTGCATATCTTTCATTGTAGTCTTGTAACAGAGTTTAGATCTGCGAGTTTTACCTTTTCAATTCAGTCCGCTCTTTCATGGATCCTAACATTCACGCGAACACATCTTCTTCCCATTCAAAAGAAATTTTTCGCAAGCAGATTGGTGATCTTCGTCTTTCTCTCCGATCTTTTGAGAATCAGTCGGTCACTCCGTTAAATGATGAACAGGACAGCCTGTTGCAACTGATTGATCAAGTGGTTATTGGTATTTATCGCAGTACGGTGGATGGGCAATTGGTGATGGCGAATGCGGCTCTTGCCCGAATGTTCGGCTATGACTCTCCAGAAGAAATGATGAAAGATGTGACGGATATTGGGGAACAATTATTTTTTGAACCAGAGCGACGAAAAGTCTGGTGGCAACTTTTTGAAAAGCAAGAAATGATTGGCCCTGTTTTGTGGCGAGGCCATCGAAACAATGATGAATTGTTGTGGCTTGAAGAGCAAGCCAGAGTGATACGTGATTCCCATGGCTGTATTTTGGGATATGAAGGGGTCGTGTTAAATGTGACGGAACGATACACCCAAGAGCCTTTGTCTCAAAATTTTGATCAGAAGGTCAACTTTGTTGAGGAAGCCGACGTCTCTGAAGGCTTCAATAGAAATAAACTGCTTCGACAAGAACTTGCTGATGCGCAACAGATGATTGCGACATTGCATGAGCAGCTCGATCGATTCCATGTTGCTTCCACAGGCTCTCAGGAAGGGCTATGGGAAGGCCATCCCTTGCCAGATCAACCTTGGGATTCGCCAGAGACACCTGCTTGGTATTCTTCCCAATTTAGTGCGCTCTTAGGTTTTGAAGAACATGAGTTTCCTCCTGTGTTGGGATCATGGGCGTCACGCATTCATCCCGAAGATCGTGACCGAGTCTTTCAGGCGATGAGGGATCACCTTGAGCATCATGTGCCATATGAAGTGGAATCGCGGCTCAAGACTAAACAGGGGGAGTATCGGTGGTTTAAAGGGAAAGGCCGAGCCATTTTTGATGAACAGGGAACATTTGTTCGGGGTGGAGGAACGATTCGGGATATCACCGATCAGAAGGAAGCAGAAGAGGCTGTCAAAAGGGAGCATGCGCTATTAACCACGGTGGTGGAGGGGACAAGAGATATTATTTTCGTCAAAGACCATGAAGGTAGATATTTGTTGGTGAATTCGACAGGAGCTGCCGTTCTTCGACATCCGATTGAAGAAATTATCGGAAGAACGGATGTAGAATTATTTCCCAATGGAGCACATCCTCTTTTTACCAAGTATGATAAAGACGTGATTCGCGATAAGACTCCGCAATCATTTGAAATTGATGTGGAAGATATAGAGGCGGTTTCCCGTACGTTTCTGGTCACGAAGGAGATTTTTGGACAGGCGGGGAAAGGGCTTGAAGGTCTTTTTTGCATTGCCCGTGATATTACCTACCGGAAGGCTGCAGAATTAACTATTCAAGAGCGGGAAAAGCGGTACCGGGCAATCATGGAAAATGCGTATGACTTGATCACCGAAGTTGATGCCGAGGGAAATTTTCTGTTTGTCAGTCCGAATGTTAACGATGTCTTGGGGTATGCCCCATCGGAACTGATACAGATGAGTATGTTCTCGTTTGTGCATCTTGAGGATCAACCTGCGGTGAGGACAGAATTTGTACAGGGTATGCAGGCGGTGGGATCTGGACGGGCTATCTATCGATATCGGAATAAAAATGGAGAGTATCGCTGGTTTGAAAGTACTGGAAAATCTTATCACACGGCGTTGGGAGAGGTTCGAGGAGTTATTGTGTCTCGCGATATCACTGAGCGAAAAAAATCTGAAGAAGCCTTAGAAGCCATTGTTAAAGGAACAGTCGCTCCCGGAAGCCGGGATTTTTTTCAGAATCTGGTTCGGCACTTAGCGCAAACCCTTCAAGTTCCGATGGTGTTTATAGCCGAACGAATGGAAGAGACGTACCCGATCGTTCACGGGTTGGCTTTTTGGCATGAAGATCGTTTGAAACCGAAATTTGAATATGATTGTTTTGAGGGACCCTGTGAGAAAGTCTTTAATGGACATCCGGTGTACTTTCCTCTTGGGGTCCAAGAATTGTTTCCAAAGAATCCGACGGTGAAAGCGCTTAATATTGAAGGATATTGCGGCACACCGCTTTTTAATTCTGAGGGGGAAGTTGTCGGCAATTTGGCGATCATGGATCAAAAGCCTCTGAGCATGAATGCACAAGATCGATCATTATTGCAGGTATTTGCTTCTCGAGCTGGAACCGAACTTGAAAGGAAACGGGCACAAGAGGCGCTACAGGAAAGTCAGGAACGTTATCGAGCTCTCTACGATGAAGCGCCTCTTATGTATTTTACCGTCGATGTTCATCTCACGGTCTTATCGGTTAATCAATTTGGTGCCAATATGTTGGGGTATACCAATCACGAACTGGTGGGACAATCAGTGATGGCAGTAATTGACCCTGAGGATCAAGCACTATTTCGCCGAGAGATTGAGACGTGCTTTACCTTTCTGAACCAGGCTTCCCAAAAAGTTTTTCGAAAAATTAAAAAAGATGGTACGCGGCTTTGGGTGCGAGAAACTTGCCGATCCATTATGGGGCCGAACCAACAACCGATGCTATTGTTGTCTTGTGAAGATATCACGGACCGAAAACGCGTTGAAGAGGCGTTGGAACAGAGTGAAAAACAGCTTCGACATACGCAGAAAATGGAAGCGATTGGAACCCTGGCGGGTGGTATTGCCCATGATTTCAATAATATTTTAGGTGCCATTTTAGGATATTCGGAACTTGCATTGGCACAGGTTTCAAAAGAGCCGCGACTCATTTCCTATTTAGAGGAAATCTTAACTGCGGGGAATCGGGCAAAGGAACTCGTCAAGCAAATTTTGGCGTTTAGCCGTCGGTCTGACCAAGGGCGGGAAGCTGTTGACCTGAACCTTGTTGTGCAAGAAGCGCTGAACATGGTACGGGCAACCCTGCCAACTACGATTGAAATACGGTCGACTCTGACCCTGGACTCGGCAGTCGTCTTTGCCGATTCCACCCAGATTCACCAAGTTATCATGAATCTGTGTGCCAACGCTGGACATGCCATGCGCCAGGATGGCGGACTGTTGACCCTTGCCGTGACGACAATTGATGTGAATGTGGACTCCGTCAAAAGAAATCCGGAATTGAAGACTGGTACTTACCTGCAGCTCTCCATTCAAGATTCAGGAAAAGGGATGCCCAGCCACGAATTGGAACGTATTTTTGAACCCTTTTTCACCACGAAGGAGTTAGGTGAAGGGACAGGTTTGGGTTTAGCTGTCGTGCATGGAATTCTTGTTGGTCATGGAGGTCAAATTTCAGTCACAAGTGAAGTCGGCCAAGGGACAACGTTTACCATTTTACTTCCCCGCTTAGATGTGGTTTTGCCTGCGGAGCCTGAGAAAGGGATGGAATGGCCTCGAGGAATGGGTAAGGTCTTATTTGTGGATGATGAGGAAGTGTTAGCCAGGTGGGGAGAACAAATTTTAACACATTTGGGCTATACGGTTGTCACCAAGACCAATCCCCATGAAGCGGTTGAGCTCTTCCAAAGGCACCCAGGCCAGTTTGATTTGGTGGTGACGGATCAAACTATGCCGACGATGAGTGGAGAAGCCTTTGCTCGTGCCTTGTTGAACATTCGTGAGGATATTCCCATTGTACTTTGTACTGGATTTAGCCATACGATGTCCGCAGAAAAAGCCAATCAACTTGGCCTTAAAGGATTTCTGATGAAGCCTGTGAATGGAGCGGGACTTGCAAGAACTTTGCAGGAAATTCTTTCAAAAGGCCAACAGCCTGACCCATCAGTAGGATAATCGGTTCAACACACGTATTTGGGTTTTTCCTCTCAAAACTTCTGTCTTTCCCCTTCTGCTCGTGAACCAGCCTATCGTGGTATTAGTTGTTTGACTCTATACCCTACCGCGGGATTCGCGCTTTTCCTAAACACTTCACCGGATCACGGTGAGGCTCACACTGACGGTTTTTGGAGAAGATGGGAAACTCTATCTGTGACGGCTGGTCAGAGAAGAGAGATAACCGCGCTTGGACGAGTTGGGAAATGCGGCGGTCACCGGGACGGAGGGTGTAGATCGAATTTTATAACCCAATCGACAGCCTGGCACAGTTCCTGGAAGTCCAATGGTTTTTCAAAAACACGATTGACTCCATGCTTAAAGGCGAGAAAACGGACAGAGTCAGAAAGTTCCGCAGTGATCAGGAAAATGGGAAGCAACTCATTTGGATACCTCTGATTCAATTGTTCAATAAATGTGAGCCCATCCATTTCAGGCATGTTGTTGTCGGTGATGATGATCGATACGGATTCTTGTCGTAAGACGTCTAGCCCTTTCTTTCCATTCGCTGCTTCCAGACAACCATATCCTCGACGTTCAAGAAATTCCTTTAGGCAGGTCCGATGAAGCTGGTCATCGTCAACGAGCAAGATAGGACCGTGGGTGTGGTGTAAGGAAGAGTGCGATTGGGGGAGTTCCTGAGAAATGTTAGATGCCTCCATGTTCAAAGGGTCCATGAGTGGCGCGGGATACAAGGGAGTATTATTTAAATAATGGCGGAGGGACCATTGGGAAGGTGGCTGATGGAGAACCAGACTCCGGGTGCGGTCGGAATCACAGTTTCCTTAAGACCAGTCCCTCCGCCGAAGATTTCGTAATGTTCTTATGAGCAACACCCACAAAAATCTGCTTTTGATTTTCTCAAAACTTCCTGTGCGATAAGCACGATGCAAAGGGTATTCCATGGATGGAATTTATGAAAAATTATTATTAAACAAATGGTTAGGGAACAAGAGACGCACCCACTCAATATTGATCATGGAGGAGAAAGCCTACAGATTTAGGGGAATGGCCTTCAGGAGAGTCGAGGGCCAAAGCATGACGTTGAAACGAATCATATGTTCCATTTTTTAGGCCAATGGTCAAAATTCAATGGTAGTCAAAGAATGTTGACATATGTACTACATAGTAATATACTAGTTAGTATTAAATTTATTGTCAGTCTAAAAATACCTAAGGAGATTGTATGCCCATACGTGATTACAAAGATGACCTGTATTTGAGTCTCCTGCGGCCTTTGGTAGGGGCCTATCTCGCTTTTTACCGCGTAGGGAACCGGCATATTCAATCATTTGGGTTAACCCCTGGACAATTTGATGTTATTGCCGAACTGGAAGGAACGGAGGGTCTCACGTGCGCGAAATTGTCAGAAAATACGTTGACCACGAAGGGAACGCTGACAGGGGTGTTAGACCGTTTAGAACATCGAGGGTTGATTCAACGTGGGCATGTTGGAGGGGATCGCCGAGCAACGAGAGTGCAGCTTACCCCAAAAGGTGTTGACCTGTTCCAACAAGTATTTCCAGCCCATGCAGAATTCTTGCGCCCCTTTTTTTCTCAAGCCTTGAGTGCGTCCGAAGTGCAGGTGGCCAAGCGATTGCTCTGTCGCGTTCGAGATAGTTTCGAAGGTTCCTTGAACTCATCGATAGAAGCTTTTTTTGACCTAGAAAAAACTCCGAATCCCAAGAGGGTGCCTTCCTTGAGGGGGAGGAGGAAAACGGGAGCATTTGTTGACGATAGTTCGTGAAACCGAAGGACAAGGCCAGAAGGGTACGAAAGGAGAATGAATCATGGCAGTGCAAGTGTATGGTGTCAATCATGTGGTCATTGAAGTCGATAATGCGCAAAAAGCCGTCGAATTTTATTCCGATGTGTTTAATCTTGAAATGCTTCGAGGTGGCGAAGGGGCAGCTTGGTGTAAGCTTGGAGAGCATCAATTTCTCGCGATCTTTGAAGTGAAAACATTGCAACCTGATAGGACGAAGCATTTTGGGATCATGGTCCGGGATGAGGCACAGATTAATGAAGTTCAAGAAAAGATCACGAAGAAATATGGCCTGGCTGTTCATCCAGATTTTCGCTGTGATTTCCGGGATCCATGGGGCAATCGAATCCAGGTCGGTGATCTGCAGGATGAATCACTGGTTTGGTTGCTGCCGTATCGGGAAGTCCAGGATATAGGAATAAGGTTTGACTCAAAAAGTCCTTCATCCTGAATGGCGCATTCCAATTGGATAATTAAAGCAACTAGCTGAAGGATGAGGTGTCAATCATGGAGAAAAAACTGAGAAAGATACAAACCATTATCGAACCATCACCTGTGGTTGAAGGCGCAGGAGTCAGGCTCAAACGAAGTCTTGGTGGAGAGAAATTGAATTATCTTGATCCATTTCTGCTCTTTGATCATTTTGGGTCACCTAATGCCGAGGACTATCAAGCAGGGTTTCCCATGCATCCGCATCGCGGAATTGAAACCGTGACCTATATGCTAGCCGGGGAAGTGGAGCACCGGGACACCCTGGGCAACGTCGGAAGCATTGGGGCAGGGGACGTGCAATGGATGACGGCGGGTGGGGGCATCCTGCATGAGGAAATGCCCCAGGTGCGTCCGGAAGGCAATGGCGGATTTCAGCTCTGGGTGAATCTCCCGGCTAGACTCAAGATGACCCAACCACGATATCAGGATATCCCGTCGGGAGAGATACCTGAAGTGACCACCGATGACGGCGCCAAAATTCGAGTGATTGCCGGAAATGTGGCAGGAACGAATGGAGTCATCACTGGCATAGCGGCCAATCCGACCTATCTGGATGTGTTCATTCCTCCTGGTCGTTCCTTTACACAATCCGTTCCTCAAGGACACACGGC
>QIDY01000192.1 GCA_003228495.1 Nitrospirota bacterium | reverse complement strand
CATCAGTCTCGATTAGATCCAGCTCACCACGTCGAAACGCGGAATCAAACCGCGTTCCGCCTTCTATAGAAAGGGCATAACAGGAAAGGTGAGTCGGTTCACATTCACATGCCTGGCGAAGCGTGCGGTCCCAAGACAATAATGTTTGCCCAGGAATTCCATAGATTAAATCAAAATTAACATTGGCAAATCCTGCCTGCTGAACTAATCTGATCCCTACTGTGGCTTCCTCAACCGTACTGGACAGGCCTAAACGAATCCGTTCTTGTTGGTCAAACGTTTGAATCCCAATGCTCAGCCGGTTCACGCCGACAGCTCGAAGCATCTCAAGATATTCAGTCGTGAAGGATTCCGGAGTCGCTTCGACCGTCACTTCACAGTCATGTGTCAAAGCAACCCTCGTCAGTAGATGTGACAATTGTGCAGCAGATAATGCCGTCGGCGTGCCACCACCAACATACACGGTCGAAACAGGTTGTCCTGCACGATCCAGTTGTGCACTATAACGCGCTAGTTCGGTTTCAAGCGCACGAAGAAACCGCTCGATACGGCTTTCTTCCTGCATCACTAAGTAGAAAGCACAAAAATGACACCGCTTGGCGCAGAACGGAATATGGAGATAGAGGCCTACGCTTAAATCATCGGTCTCTATCTCACCATAATGACTTCTATCAGTGGGATTTTTCATACCTTCGTTCTTATCTCAAAAAGGACCGCCACAACGCCAATGTAAAAAACACGTTAGCTATTTTCATGATACCGTTCCCGAAAAACGGCACAGTCTCCTTTTTCATGCAACAAATCGGTGACTTCCTTCACCATTGTCCGATTACCGCAGACATACGCCGCCAAATGATCAACCGTGGAAAACGCTTGAAGCAAATCGGTAACACGTCCCGTGTTCCCTTTCCACGCTGAACTTGGTTGCGAAAGCGTTAGAACATAGGAAAAATTTTCATGGTGGGTTTTCCACGTTTCCAATTCCTGAAGATAATATCGATCGGATTCACTTCGGAGTCCCCATAGCAACGTGATGGGTTGGGAAGAGGGCACAGCTAAAAGTGTCGCTATCATGGACCATAACGGAGCAATCCCCGTCCCAGTCCCGACAAATAACAATTCACGTTCCTGGTCCTGTTGCAGCATAAATGACCCATGAGGACCCGATATCTGCAGATCGGCTCCAATCTCATTCTCCAACAAAAAGGTCGAACCCTGGCCTCGATCATGACTATTCAGTAATAAAACGAGTTGGTTAGAAGAATGTGGAGGAGAAGCGAGAGAGTAATATCGGAGCAGGGAGGAACTTGAGCTCTGATCAGGCACGGTCACAGCAATCGATTGGCCAGGTTGAAAGGACAACTCCGAAGGTTCCAGCATCTCCAGAGTCATTTCTCGAATAGCTCGGGTTAGTTGCCGAATGCTCAGAACTTTTGCCCGAAAGGGACAAGCCGTCATGATTAGGAATGTAGAGAATCTCCAGCCTTCTGGCAAGAGGAAACTTCTCCAATCCAAAAGACCACGAAGCCTGGTGCTCGCCCAAAGATTTCCAGAAGGGCAACAACCTAGAAAAGAGATCTTTTACTTCTCACCTGATCACTTTTCTCTTTTCACCAGACAACAATGGCAGGCACATTCTTTATTAAGGTCATGCCTGCCATCGTAGGTAACACACAATCAGCGAATGTTATTTCGCTTCGATTGGAATCGTCCGAGGTTTAGCCTTTTCTTGTTTGGGGATTGTAATCGTCAAGACGCCCTTGTCATAAGTCGCTTTCACTTCATCAGAATTCACAGTATTCGGAAGTGAAAAACTTCTGGAAAAGGCTCCATAGTGGGCTTCTCGAATATGATACCCATCTTTAGATTTTTCCGTTTCCGCCTTTCGTTCACCCCGCAGATGCAAGGTCTGCTCCTTCACCGATAACTCAATATCGTTTAAATCAATGCCTGGCAATTGGGCCTCAATTGCCAAATGATCTTTGTCTTCATAGACATTGACCGCTGGCTGCCAAGCAAGTGCTTCAGCATTTTTATCGTCCCAAATGGGGCGCAACCCAAACGGCCGATCAAAAATCCCATTCATCGTTCGCTCTAACTCAGTATATGGATTCCATTTCACTAACATGGTCTCTTTCCTCCTTCTTAATGATGGTCATCAAAACGATACGCTTCCTTCACTCACCCAGCTGGGAAGGGTGTTTCGTTGTTGATATTTAGATAAGCAGAAAAAGAGATAAGTCAACAGGCTTAAGGACAAAAACAGTTCAAGAGGAGGGCAACGGAGGACAGGCCTATGAATTAGCAAGCCCAGCTAAATCCAACAGAAAGGCATAAATCATCGCCGTCTCCTCATACCGTTTAAAGCGGCCTGAGGCTCCGCTATGTCCCGCTTCCATATTGGTTTTGAACAGGAGGCGATGCGGATCGGTCTTGAACGCACGCAACTTCGCCACCCATTTGGCGGGTTCCCAATATTGGACTTGGGAATCATGCAGGCCTGCCGTCACCAACAAATGTGGATAGGATTTGGCTTCGACATTGTCATACGGCGAATAGGAGAGCATATAGTCATAATAGTCTTGCTGAATAGGATCACCCCACTCATCATATTCTCCAGTGGTGAGCGGAATATTTGGATCCAACATCGTGGTGACCACATCAACAAAGGGGACTTGCGCGACCATGCCATGAAACACATCCGGCCGCATATTCATCACGGCACCCATCAAGAGTCCACCTGCACTGCCACCCATCGCATAGACCCTACATGGATCTGCATAGCCTTGTTGAATAAGAAATTCTGCACAGGCAATAAAATCGGTAAACGTATTTTTCTTCTGAAGTAATTTTCCATTTTCATACCACTGTCTGCCTAATTCCTCTCCTCCTCGAATATGAGCCAATACATAGACAAACCCGCGATCCAACAAACTCAGACGGGACGAACCAAAACTGGCATCTATACTGGCTCCATAAGAACCATAGCCATAGAGCAACAATGGATGTGTGCCATTTTTCGAAAACCCCTTTTTATACACTAATGAAATGGGGATAAGGGTCCCATCGGCTGCAGGCGCAAAGAGACGTTCCGTTTGATAATGGCTGATCTGAAATTCTCCCAGCACCTCCTCCTGCTTCAGAAAAACTTTTTCTCGTGTGTCCATATGATAATCATAGATCGTCATAGGCGTCGTCATGGAGGTATAGCCATAACGGAGATATGGCGTATCAATTTCAAAATTATCACCCAAAGTAGCGAAGTACGTTGGCTCGCCAAAATCCAGTTCGTGTTCCTGCCCTTCAGATCCATAAAGAATTCGAAGATGGATGAGGCCTTGCTTTCGTTCTTCCAACACCAAGTACTCACGGAATAACTCAAACCCCTCGAAGAACACTTCGTCACGATGCGGAATAACTTCCTGCCACTGGGCCTTCTGTGTTGCGTTGACCGCAGTCTTCATCAATCGAAAATTTTTTGCGTGGTCATTCGTGCGAATAAAGAAATGGTCTCCCATGTGATCCACATCGTATTCATGCCATCGCTCTCGTGGAGACAACAGGTGAAAGATTCCTCCCGGTGTATCCGCATCCAAATACCAATACTCACTGCTCACGGTTTGGTGTAACCCAATCATGAGAAATCGTTTGGATTTGGATTTGGTCACGAAGGCTGAAAAGGTTTCATCGGTTTCTTCATAAATCAATTCATCATGTGCGGGATCGGCGCCCAATACATGTCGATAGATTTGGAACGACCGTAAGGTTTCAGGATCTTGTCTCGCATAGAAAAGCGTTCGATTGTCATTTCCCCATTCCATATTTCCGGTCACAGAGGGAATGGTTTCCTGCCAAGTTTCTCCGGTGGCCAGGTGCTTAAAAGCAATGGAGTAGATCCGCCGTCCTTGCGTATCGATGGCATAAGCCAAAATATCTTGTCCCGAACTGATCATCCAATTCCCCAGAGAAAAATATTCATGGCCTTGCGCTAGTTCGTTACCATCGACCATGATTTCTTCCGGACTGGTTAACGAGCCCTTTTTCCGGCAATACAGGGCATATTCTTTTCCTTCTTCATAGCGAATGTAATACAGATAATCTTCTTGCTTAAAAGGAACAGATAAATCTGTTTGCTTGATACGTCCTTTGATTTCGTCGAACAAGGTGTGTTCCAACTGGCCTGTATGTTGCCTCAGAGCCCTCGCATAGTCATTTTCAGCCTGTAAATACGCTAAGACTTCCGGATTCGATCGATCGTTGAGCCAATAATAATCATCAATTCGCACATGGCCATGCTGTTCCAATCGATGAGGAACGGCTTTGGCTCGCGGACCATCAGGAAATAACGAAGCAGCACGAGATGAACGAATAGTCATGAAAATATCCTTATTATCTTGCCGGTATCAGATTGATGGTTAAGACCTGTCCATGCATAACTTTGACATCTCGCATCCAATTTTCTGGCCATCTTTGAACGGATCTCAATCGAACAAACCTCACCATAGCCATACTATGCCTCGGCTTGTTCTCAATCGATCCGTCCAAATCCAGCCCAAATCTTGGCGCGATTTCGTAAAAGTTATGCATGGACAGGCCCTTAGGCATCATCAAAATTTCGAGGGACCTGGCGAATCCGTTTTGTCTGCGTCCGTTTTTTTTTGACTTCCAACCGTCGTTCACGAGTACGGGGCGGAACACGAGTGGCAATGCGATGTTTCATCGGCTGCAACGCCTTCTGTAACATGTCAACGAATCGCTTGACTAATTCCGCCCGATTCGCCGCCTGAGATCGATGGCGTTGGGCCTGCATTCGCAAGACCCCGTATTGGCTAATCCGATGGCCCAAAGTGGTGCTTATTCGCTCCTTTTGGTAGGAGGTCAGGGCTGAAGAATGAATAAGATTAAACTCCAGAATCACTCGACTATTCACTTTATTCACATTCTGACCCCCAGGGCCAGTGCTCCGAGCAGCAGAAAACCGAAGCTCAGCATCCGGAATCGAAATGTAAGTATTAATTACAACCGGCATGAGATTGCCCGAATCAAGAAATCCTCTAGAATTAAATGACTTGTCACCATAATCCTAAAAACAGCAGTTGGATCACGAAAGTCTGCACAACCCCTTGACGCGCCTAGGAAATGGAAAAATTGACTCATCACCCAAAAGGTGACCACACAATTTGTCCATTCCCTATGCACATCAATTGCTTGCACAGCTTTTTCCCGCTCAACTGCCGCTTTTAGGATAATATATCTATTTCTGGATTCTGTTTCCGTTCCTTTATAGCCTGACCATGAGGCTCTCTCTTTCCACCACCCTCATCGGCTGAAATACTCTTGAGCAGAAGCTCAACATTGTAACAACAACATCGCGCATTCGCTTGTTGTTCATTGACCATAAGAAGGGCCCACGCCATAAACCAATCCAACAAACAAGGATATTTCGTAACTACTCAGGTGGATAGACTGAAGGCCGAAGGCTTTTAGGGGCCAATCATGCGTGATCATCCAACACGTCAGGGATTATGAGTACTAGCCTTCAGTCTTCAGCCTAAATACCTGAGTTACTATATGCCTAGTATTCTTTCAACAATCAACATAATAGGATGAAATACCTATAAAACGACAAAAGCAGGAGCGAAAGCACTCCTGCTTTTGTCACAACAACCCGCTATTTCCAACAAGAATTAGCTACATGCTCAACTCAAATACATTATTATCGTAGGTTATTATACTTATCTATTTATTTTATTTCAGCCAGCATGGCTTTCACATGAGACCCTTTCAACTTGTTCAACGCCACTACTTCGATTTGGCGAATCCGTTCCCGCGTCACCGACATCGAACGTCCAATTTGCTCAAGCGTCCAGGATTCATCCACTCCGATCCCGAATCTCAGACGAACGACTTGCTGCTCTCGAGGATTCAATACCTCAAAAATTTTTGCGAGCCATTGTGCATTTGACTTACGGGATGCCTCCTCATCTGGAGAAGAACAGTCGAGATCAGGGATTAGCTCACCTAACTCCGTTTCTCCATCCACGGATGGCGCATCCAAGGATATGGGTTCCTGGAACGCTTCGATGGTTTCTTTTACCCGCTCGCTGCTCATATCCAATACCTGGCCAATTTCCTCAAAAGTCGGCTCCCGGTCATATTGCTGCACAAGCCGCTGCGCCGTCTTCGCAATTTTCGTGCAAGCCTCAGTAGTATGAACCGGCACACGAATGGTTCGACTTTGATCCGCAACCGCTCGTGTGATACCTTGTCGGATCCACCATGTTGCATAGGTACTAAACTTGAACCCTCGAGTGTAATCAAATCGCTCGGCTGCTTTCATTAAACCAATATTGCCTTCCTGCACCAAGTCTAAGAAATTCAGGCCACGCCCGAGATACCGTTTTGCCACATTCACCACAAGGCGCAGATTGCGTTGGACAAGTTTGTCTTTCGGCTCTTCAATTTCCACGCGAACTGCCTGAATCGAACGACATAGTTCTGCAGCTTGTTGACGAATCTTTCGCCCTTCCTTCCCTTGAGAGCCTGACAAAAACTGCAACGTCGACACGCATTTCATAATTTCTTCAATGACCGGGGCCGAGAAGCCTTTCAGATTGAGAAATTCCTGCAATGACTCCAGAACAGACTCAACCTCCTGTTGCCCAGGTAGGGTCATCGACAAATCTATCGCATGTTGTATCAATGTTCGAAGATGGGTGGTCCCCTCATAGAGTCGCGTCCCCAACTTCCGTTCTTCATCCGCCTGTAAAAGCGGACGAGAACGGAAGCCTCGAAAATACATGGTTTCTAAATTCACCGAACCAGGCTCCGATGCACTCGTATTCTGTTCTCCTAGATCCCAATTCCCCTTTTCCCGTTTTGAAGATGGTCGGGGCAACTGAGACGCACGTCCCATCACACGCCGTTTCCGTAAATACGGTGCATGATTTTTCTGTGTTTGATTCAAGGTTGGAATAGCTTGAAGTGTGGTCATGACGGCCCCCTTTTCATCAATGGTCTGCGAGTGTTCACCATTCAATAGTAGAAGATGTACCACTCCGACATGAAAGGGGAATTAAGCGAACATTAAAATTTATTAATGGAAGATAAGCTAAAGAAAGGAATTCTTTAGGCTTTCACTGAAGTCATTGGAAGGAAAACCGTAACGCACGAACCACCATGAACGGTACTTTGGAGTTCAATCTTTCCAAAATGCACATCAACAATCCACTTGCAAATAGCCAGCCCCAACCCAGTCCCTTTAGCCGAATGAGCGCGTGCTTCATCTGTGCGGTAAAAACGATCGAATACTCGAGTGTGATTCTCCGGGGCAATACCAATACCGTGGTCTTGGACAATGATTTTTGCTTGGTTGCCCACTACAACCAAAGCCAGCTCCACAGTTTGCCCCTCTTGAGAATATTTCACCGCATTATCGACCAAATTCAACAATAACTCACGTAATCGCAGATCATCGCCTTGAATGATAACTGGTTCCACAGCGTTCAACACCGTTTGGATATGACGTTCCTTGCCTAAGACCGAAGCCTGTTGGTGAATTTCCCGAACAAGATCATCCAGTTGCACGGAGACCATTTTTAATTTAATCTCTCCAAGATCGGCTCGCGACAAAAACAGCAATTCATCCACAATCCGGCTCATCCGATCGATTTCTTCCAAATTACTTTCCAACACGATTCGGTAATCTTCCGCTTGGCGAGGACGGCGTAACGCCAACTCTGTTTCTCCTTTCGTTATGGTCAGAGGCGTTCGCAACTCATGGGAGGCATCCGCACTAAATTGCCGAATCTGCTTAAACGACACTTCCAAACGCCCAATCATGTCGTTGAATGTTGAGGCCAATTGTCCAATCTCATCATTGGAATGTGGAGTCTGAATCCGTTGGCTCCAGTCACCTGCGGCAATCCGGCGCGCGGCTTGGGTAATGGCATGAACGGGACGCAAAGCTCGGCCCGCTAAAAACCATCCTCCCATTAAGGACACTAATAACGCTAAGGGAGACGCGATATACAACCCCGCCAACAATCGCCGTAACATCCGATCAGTTGGCTGCAACGATGTTCCCACGCGCAATATATTCACCAGTTGCTCACCTTGGCGAATGGGCACGGAAAGTAATCGAAGGGGAACGCCATTTTTGAACTGGACCGATTCGAACGTCGACTGCCCTTCAAGCGAGGCACGAAACGCCGTTTGACTCAAAGGAATTTCTCGACTTTGAATGTTCGATGATTGGATCGTCACTTGCCCTGCCGGCCCAAAAATTTGGAAAAATTTGTCCAGCAACGCAATTTCAGGAAAGTCCTGCGATAAATCTTCAAATATGAGAAATGGTCCGAATCGATGTTCACCCAACGTCCGAATGGCCACCGCGGCCGCTTCATCCAACGACGCATCTACCTGCTCTCTTAGGGCGCGTGACATCACCAAATACAAGGCCACAGCAAAAAGGAGCAGGATAAGAGCTAAGGCCGATCCATACCATAAGGTCAGCCGAACTCGGATAGAGGCATTATTCACTCATCAGACCTCATCATATACCCGCTCCCACGAATGGTGTGAATTAAACTGCGTTCGCGCCCTTTATCAATTTTATTGCGCAGATAACTAATATAGACATCGATCACATTGGTGAACGTATCAAAATCTAAATCCCAAACATGCTCAGCAATCATCGAGCGTGTCAACACTCGACCGGCATTTCGCATCAAATATTCCAAGAACGCATATTCCTTCGTCGTAAATTCCAAACGCTGCCCATCACGAGTGACTTCTCGAGTCACGGGATTGAGAACCACGTCATCGACTTGTAAAATTCCCGTAGGAGCACCTCCAGCACGACGAAGCAAAGCTCGAGCCCTTGCCAACAATTCTTCGATGGCGAACGGTTTGGTCAGGTAATCATCCGCACCGGCATCAAGACCTTTGACACGTTGATCCACCTCTGAACGTGCCGTCAAAATCATCACCGGGGTTTTCACTCCGGCCGTACGAGCACGCTTCAACACTTCAACCCCTGGCAACCCCGGCAGCATCAAATCTAAGATAATAAGATCATAGTTAACCGTTTGAGCCCAATCTAACCCACCAGCCCCGTCAGCACAGACATCAACGGCGTAACTTTCTTCCTCCAACGCCCGTCGAATAAAGGACGCCACTTTCGGTTCATCTTCAACGACTAAAATACGCATATCAAAAAAATCTTACCATTTGAATACTGACAAGGAGAAGGGGAATAATTGGATGAAGAAAATGGCCCATTGAAAAGTAGGCTTGCTATCAAATTAGCGATGTGCATAACATATTTCAATTTTTAGACAAAAAAAGGCCTCGTCATTGATATGACGAGGCCTCTCCGGTCTCGAAAGAATCCATCTTCTTAGAGATGATCCACTAAACTCCGAAGCTTGTGACTACAACTTGGATGACGGAGTTTTTTCAATGCTTTCGCTTCGATCTGACGGATCCGTTCACGCGTCACATCAAAGTCTTGTCCAATTTCTTCCAACGTATGATCGGTGCTATCACCAATTCCAAATCGCTTCCGAATGACAGTCTCTTCCCGTGGGGTCAAGACTCCTAACGCATTGGCAATTTGACGTTGCAAATCATACCGATTAGCGGCATCCATAGGAGACACCGCATTTTTATCTTCAATCAAGTCGCCCAATTGACTATCTTCTTTCTCACCAATCGGCGTTTCCAACGAAATGGTCCCCTTGGAAATATCCAACATCATACGGACTTTTTCCGGGGTCAGTCCCATCCGTTCTGCTATCTCTTCCGGGGTCGGTTCACGTCCTAGTTGCTGGACCAGTTGCCTGGCCGTCCGGGCAAGCTTGGTATTGGCTTCAATCATATGGACAGGAATCCGAATCGTCCGGGCTTGATCGGCAATCGCACGGGTCACACCTTGACGAATCCACCAAGTCGCATAGGTACTAAATTTATACCCCCGTTGATATTCAAATTTGTCTACCGCACGCATCAACCCAATATTGCCTTCTTGGATTAAATCGATAAATTGCA
>QIDY01000117.1 GCA_003228495.1 Nitrospirota bacterium | reverse complement strand
TTCATTGGCCAACCATCCCAACTCTAGTGTTGTTTCCAATTGTCGTCTGGGCCTATTACCGCTTGGCAAAACGGGAAGAACAGGAAATGATGGAAAAGTTTGGAACAGAATACCTGAACTATCAAAAATCCGTTCCAATGTTTTTCCCGAGCACTGTTAATTGGAAGCGTTTTCTCGGTTTCCAGTCTGTCTAGGTGTAGAAACAGTTGAATGATTTCATAAACTTCTAATGAGTATTGGAAAATGGAGAAGACAGAGATGCCCAACGCCCCGGATGATATCAAAATATTGTTTTTGAGAAACATCTTTCAACCCTTGTTTTTGAGAAACATCTTTCACCCCTCAGATTTTACTGAGGAAAGCGAGATCGCTTTCGCACATGCACTGAAAATCGCTTTAGCTGCAAAAGCCAACTTGAATATTTTCCATATTCACCAAAAGCGGGATGACGAAGAGTGGATCGAGTTTCCTGCTGTTCGGGATCTGTTGGTTCGCTGGGAACTTCTACCAGAAGGAAGTTCGGGTGATGAAGTGAAAAACCTTGGCTTGGGTATCAAGAAAATTCAAGGTTTGGAAAAGGATCCTGTCACTTCGATTTTACATTATTTGGAAAAGCACACAATGGATCTTATTGTGTTATCCACCAATCAGCAGAAAGGCATTGACCGGTGGTTACACCAAACCATAGCCGAACCTGTTGCTCGTGGAGCAGAACAAATGACCCTCTTCATTCCGCAGGGAAAAAAGGGATTAGTGTCACTCAAGGATGGAGAGATGCGCGTACAACGAATTCTTATCCCTGTCGATCAGCATCCATCTCCTCAAGCAGCTATCGATGCTGCCTCCGGCTTTGTGCACTTGTTCAATGGGCATGGAACGGAATTTACGATCGTGCATGTCGGTTCTCATCACACGCTTCCGCCTTATCACTACCCCAAGAGTCATGAATGGAAATGGGAAACCATTGTCCCTACCGGTAGTGTGGTTGAACAAATCCTCAAAATTTCAGAAGACCGTTCCCCTGATCTCATCGTCATGGCAACCCAGGGTCATCAAGGTTTTCTGGATGCGCTTCGTGGGAGTACAACCGAGCAAATCCTTCGGGAAGCTCCGTGCCCTGTTCTTGCAGTTCCGGCTAGATGAAGAATGATTTGCAAGGAGGTCATCATGGCTGCACAACTACCTGTGGAACTTTATGAGGGAAGCTCTTCGCTTTTTTTAAGCACCCATGCTTTGTTGGAGGTTCTTGGAATGGATAGCCGCTGTACTGAGGCATGAAAAATTACGTTGATGCTCCCCTTGAGAAAAGCTGAAACACATTAATTGAGAGGTGAGTCCCATGAAACAGAGATTAGGGTTTACCCTGCTGCTCGCGGTTGCCGCATTATGGCTTACAGGCTGCGGATCTATGGTCGATCCGGGGGAGGCGGGACTTCGCTGGCGGCCGGTGACTTTTGGGCTAAGCGAGGAACCACTCCGAGAGGGTTTTTACTGGCACCTGCCCTGGAATGATGTTCACACCATCAGCGTCCAGTGGAAGACTTTTGGGGAACGAATCGATGTTCTTACGCATGATGATTTGCACATTCGGGTGGATGCCTCGGTAGTAGCAAGGCCGATGGTTAAGGAAATCTATCAGTTAGCGTTGGAGATCGGACCGGACTTCTATGAAAGAATTATTAAGCCAGAATTTCTCACCGTGGTCCGAAGTACCATGGCAGAGTTTATAATGGTGGAGATCCCGGAGAAAAGCAGAATCATTGAGGCCATGACTCTGAAGCTGCTGAGAGAGAGCATAAAGGGAAAACACCTTGCGCTGGATAGAGTGAGCATCAACCATATTGAATTTACCGCCGGCATGCTTCGGGCGATCGAGGCCAAACTGACCAAGGAACAGGAGAAGATCCAGAAGGACTTCGAGCTGGCGATTGCCGTTAAGGACGCCGCCATTGCCAGGGAAAAGGCTAAGGGTGAGGGGGATGCCCTTGAGATTTTGGCCAGAGGAGAAGCCGAAGCCCAGAAGATTCGGGCGGGCGGCCAAGCGGAGGCGCAGAGGATCATCGATCAGACCCTGACGACAAAATTTCTCCAATACAAGGCCTTTGACAATCCCAATGCCAAGTTCATTTTCATACCCACGGGACAAGAAGGGCTTCCGATCATTCTCAGTCCAGAGATTCAATGAAGCAAAAAAGACGAGAGGGAGGACGACCAGTTTTCTCAACTGGTCAAAAAAGATATGTATCGGAGTTCTCTGAAGGAGGGCGGACATCTTTGGCGAGCAGGACCGGTTCAATCAGACCCTTGCTCAGCAAGCGGTTGTGATTCTTTTATTGGGCTGCACAGTCCTGATGGTCACCTGCGTGGCTAATATAATGGTGAAGGAAGCGAAGTTTCTGCGCAGCCCGCGCAACTAAGATCTTGTGTCCTATATGAAAAAACAATTTAAAGGGTGAAGGAAAAATTGAATGGTCGCGGGGAGGGAGCACTCAACATGAATATGGTCAGAGACCCGGTTTGCGGCATGATGGTGGACGAAGATAAAAATCTTACGATGGTCTATCAAGGAGAAGCATTGTATTTCTGTTCCGAACTTTGCCGGCATGCCTTCTTAGAAAATCCGGAAAGTTTCGTGAATAGGCTGGGTTCTTCAATCTCGGATTTGGGAGAAATCTCTCGACGTATTGCCTATTTCTCGATGGAAGTGGGAGTGGACTCCGACATGCCCATTTATAGTGGGGGGTTAGGGATTCTGGCTGGCGATACCTTAAGGTCTTGTGCAGACCTTAAAGTTCCGACGGTAGGTGTCAGCTTGCTGTATGCCCATGGGTATTTCGACCAGAAACTGGATGAACGGGGCGATCAGCAAGAACTGCCCGTGACTTGGGAGCCCTCTCGCTTGGCTCGTCGTCTTCGGGTGACGACTCAAGTGCCTATCGAAGATCGAATCGTTATTGTTCGTGCCTGGCAATATGACATTATCGGCTCCACCGGTTTTACGGTTCCCCTCATTCTTCTCGATACCAACGTGAATGGAAATGCAATATTTGATAGGGAGTTGACCACCTGGCTCTACGGTGGGGACGAACGGTATCGGATAGCCCAGGAAATCGTATTGGGTATTGGAGGAGTACGTATGCTCCGAGCGTTAGGATACACAGAACTCGAACGTTTTCACATGAATGAAGGACACGCAGCCTTTCTGGTATTAAAGCTTTTGGAGGAACAGGGAAATCGAGGAACGTTGGACTGGGATTTTTCTGGTATTCGCAATAAATGCATTTTCACCACCCACACTCCCGTTCCTGCCGGCCACGACCGGTTTTCCTACGATCTCGTGAAACAGGTTTTTAGTGAACCCCTACCTTTGGAACTCATCCAAATGCTGGGGGGAAAAGATCAATTGAATATGACGTATCTTGCCTTGAATATGAGTAACTACGTCAATGGTGTCGCCAAGAGGCATGGAGAAGTATCCCAAGAAATGTTTCCCGGTTACGCCATCGATTCCATTACCAATGGCGTGCATTCAACAACATGGACTTGTGAGAGCTTCAAAGCCCTGTATGATCGATACATCCCAGGGTGGAGGAAGGACCCGTTCTCTCTTCGGCATGCGATTAGCATCCCGAAACAAGAAATTTGGGATGCCCATGTGCAAGCCAAAGCACGACTTATTGAGGAAGTCAACCGTCGAACTCAATTGTCGTTCAAGAACGATGTGCTGACCCTGGGCTTCGCACGAAGAGCGACGCTGTACAAACGAGCCGATCTGATTTTTTTCGAGCCTGATCATTTGGCGGATATTGCCAAGACCGTAGGACGGATTCAACTCATTTTCGGAGGCAAAGCGCATCCACGTGATGGCGGGGGAAAGGATATGATTCGGCGGGTGGTCCAGTTTGGGCGGCAACTCAAGAAGGACGTGTCAATCGCCTATCTTGAGAATTATGACATCGCGTTAGCCAAACTCATCACATCCGGAGTTGATGTCTGGCTGAACACTCCCCTTCGACCCTTGGAAGCATCAGGCACCTCGGGAATGAAAGCAGCCCATAACGGAATACCAAATTTCAGTGTGCTGGACGGATGGTGGATTGAAGGCCATATCGAAGGTGTGACAGGTTGGGCCATTGGGCCGACAACAGTTGATGAGTCTAAACCGGAAGAGATGATGCAAGAGGATGCCAAAGAACTGTATCAAAAATTGCGAACCGTGATCGTGCCCATGTTCTACCAAGACCGGGACCGATGGATTGATGCCATGCGACAATCAATTGCCTTTAATGCCTCATTCTTTAATACTCATCGAATGGTACAGCAATACACAGTGAATGCTTATATCTAAACGTTGCCAGGCAAGAAAACGGTTCTTATTGATACTGTACTTTGGAAACTCCCATGCCTGAGGAAATATTAAGAGAATAGAAATTCGATTATAGAAAATAGGAGGTAGAACCTATGGAAAAAGATCCTGTTTGCGCCATGGCAATTAATGTAGAAACCGCTGATTGGAGCAGCACATACGAAAAACAAACTTTTTATTTTTGCTCTCTCGGTTGCAAGGATAAGTTTGATAAAGAACCAGACAAGTTTTTTCCTCGAAAAAAGTAGGCGACGGATTCAGTCCTCCAACCAAGGCCTGAAGTTCTTACTGAGCAGGGAGCGTCTGCATAAAGATGGCCCAACCATCATCAAGGGAAATAACCTGTTACCTGGTTTGAGATGGTCAAGCGAGCCAAGAGGAGGGAACGGCACTATGAAAAAAGCTGAAGCCAGCGAAAATTTCAGAACGGCCTCGACCGGACAAAAAACCATAGAAGAAATAAAAGCTCTCGTCCAAAAGCATCAGGTCTGTTGGGAAGTGCTCCCTGAACAAATACCAGTCGTTGAGGATAGACCTCGACAAGTTGGCTTTGACTTATTGCTGTATGGAACACACGAGCCGGAGGATCACCCCGTTCCAGGATGCGAAAAATGTCAGGGGATTTTCAAGGATCTTCAAAAAATCGCCCGATGGATTTTACCAATGGAGGAGCGTCCGTCTCGATACGAAATAGAGATTTTTGACAGCGCCATTCGTTACGCTCCTACGAGAGGAAACCGCCCAGATGTCACGCTGACCATTAAAATTGTGCACCGTTCCGATTTTGATCGCCCCGTCGATGAATGTGAAGTGCTCTGCCTGAATGAGATGAAGGCCAAACTGAGAGAATTAGGATCCCGGCAAGGACGTTGGAAGAAAATCATGTAGGGCTCGGGCCTGTAGAAATTCTACCTGCCAGGGATTGGAGTGTCATCAGAAGTTCGGTGATGTCTGTCATTCGTCAGGACCCAACAACCAAAGAATGGGTGATCCTTGCCACTGAACGTGGTAAACGGCCTCATGATTTACAGCAACCGATGTCTGGGAAAAAGATTCCAGAATTTGAACCGACATGCCCCTTTTGCCCTACCAATGAAGCCATGACGCCACCTGAGTTAATGAGAATTCCCCATTCCTCTTTGGAAGCATGGTCCGTGCGTATTATCCCCAACAAGTTTGCTGCTCTCCAAGGAGAAGGCGAACCTGCCCGCCGAGGGCATAACGAATTTTTTCGAGAAAGCGCAGTGATTATGACGGATTTTTTTGCTACCGCGTTTGGTGCGAGATGAATTACGATTGGCCCTAAAAGTTATTCAATAGGCTTAATTATGAAGATCTTAGCCTTAAATTATGGGAGCTCCTCCATCAAGTTTTTAGTGGCCAAGATAGATTATGGGAAAATGGGCTTATCTTCAACAGACCGTCTGGCACAGGGAAAAATCGACCAAATAGGTGAGGGAAGATCCACTGTTCGCTTGGACCTTTTTGGGGAACAGGCTTCCCTCAATGGAATTCCCAGTGTCTCCAATCATTCAGAAGCCCTAAGGAAAATTTTTGAGATCCTGCGAAATTATAGGGAGGTCGACCTAGCAAGTATTGATGCAGTTGGACATCGCGTGGTTCATGGCGCAAAATTTTTTAACGGTCCAGTTGTGGTGGATGAGCAAGTCATGGCTTCTCTTGAGAAACTTAACGATCTGGCCCCTCTTCACAACCCCATTTCCTTGCATGGCATTCAAGCAACTCGTGGGATTCTTGGTCCAAAGATTCCTATGGTTGCGGTCTTTGACACGGTTTTTCATCAGACAATGCCGCTCTATGCGTCCACCTATGCGATTCCTTATGGCCTGGCAGAACGGCATGGTATCAAACGTTTTGGGTTCCATGGAATCGCTCATTCATCGTTGATCCAGGGGTATGAGACCTTTCAGGTAAGCCCGAGGAAAGACGACCGCATTATTTCCCTTCATTTAGGTAACGGGTGTTCGGTGGCAGCCATGGCTAATGGTAAATCCGTCGATACTTCAATGGGATTCAGTCCACTCGAAGGATTGGTTATGGGGACAAGGTCGGGAGATCTCGATCCCTCCATTGTCCAATACCTTTCTCAAATGGAAAAGGTTGATGTGAGGGAAGTAGAGCGATGGTTGAATCATGAATCAGGACTTTTAGGAGTTTCCGGGCGCTCTAAGGACATGCGTGTGTTGCTTGAGGCGGCAAATCGAGAGCAGGACCCACGCGCTAAGTTAGCCATTGACCTGTTTTGTTATCGGGCAAAGAAATATATTGGCGCCTACCTTGCCGCACTTGGTGGAGCAGACGCAATTATATTCGGGGGAGGAATAGGAGAATCCTCTCCAGAGATTCGCGAACGCATTTGTGCCAACATGGAATGGTGTGGCCTGGTCCTAGACCTCGAGCGTAATAACCTGGCAGTGGGTCTATCTCCAGGTTTTGCAGAACCAATAAGTAATGAAACAGCCGACCTTCCAGCATATGTTGTCGCTACTGACGAAGAATCTTGTATAGCCCGAGAAACAGTCACTTGTTTAAATAAAGATCCCCGAGGCAACCCCACGGGGTATTCAGAGGAACAAAGGATTTGAAAATCCCCCTGAACACCCTTTTCCAAATGGGGGACCTAATCGGTAACCCCGTAGCAAGCAACGGGGAATAGCAAGTTAAATTGAGATTAGAAGTGGACGCAAGGAGGGCTTAATGTCTACGACCTGTTCAAAAAAAGAGTTACAGACAATAGACGCCTATTGGCGGGCAGCCAATTATTTGTCCGTGGGGCAGATCTATCTCCTCGATAATCCTCTACTCAAAAAACCGTTGACCCTTGAGCATATAAAGGCGCGGCTTCTTGGACATTGGGGAACGACGCCGGGATTAAATTTTCTCTACGTCCATCTGAATCGAGTCATTAAGAAGCATGATCTCAGCATGATGTATATTGCCGGTCCCGGACATGGCGGCCCGGGTTTGGTGGCCAACACCTATTTGGAGGGGACCTACAGCGAAGTGTATCCCAACATTTCTCAGGATACCGAAGGGATGAAAAAACTCTTCAAGCAGTTTTCTTTCCCGGGGGGAATTCCCAGTCACGTCGCTCCTGAAACCCCCGGATCCATCCACGAGGGAGGGGAACTTGGGTATGCGTTGTCGCATGCCTTTGGTGCGGCTTTTGATAATCCTGATTTGTTAGTGGCTTGTGTGGTGGGAGATGGAGAAGCGGAAACCGGCCCCTTGGCCACCGCCTGGCATTCTAATAAATTTTTGAATCCGAAATTGGATGGAGCGGTGCTGCCAATTTTACATTTGAACGGATACAAAATCGCCAACCCCACGGTGTTGTCTCGAATCAGCCATGACGAATTGAAAAGTTTATTTATTGGCTATGGCTATAAACCGTTTTTTGTGGAAGGGTCCGATCCCGAGACGATGCATCAGGTCATGGCAACCACACTCGATGATGTGATGACGGAGATTCACGGCATTCAGCATCGAGCCAGAGACAAAGGGGAGACCGCCCGTCCGCGCTGGCCAATGATCATTTTGCGAAGCCCCAAGGGTTGGACCGGTCCCAAAGAAGTGGATGGGAAAAAAACCGAGGATTCCTGGCGTTCGCATCAGGTCCCCTTTGCCGAGATGGCGACCAAGAAGGATCATATTCAATTGCTGGAAAAGTGGATGAAAAGTTACAAGCCGGAAGAATTATTTGACGAGAATGGCCAACTTATTCCAGAACTGGCGAAACTGGCCCCCACAGGCGAACGGCGAATGGGCGCGAATCCTCATACCAACGGAGGTTTACTGCTTAAAGATCTCAGGATGCCCGATTTTCAGGACTATGCAGTGGAGGTTTCTAAACCAGGAACGGTCGTGGCTGAAGCCACGCGTCTCCTGGGGAATTTCCTGCGGGATGTGATGAAGCGCAATATGGACCATCGGAATTTCCTGGTATTTGGTCCGGATGAGACAGCGTCCAACCGGTTAGGTGCGCTCTTTGAAGTGACGAGTCGTCGATGGGTTGCGGACACCGTTCCTGAAGATGACCACCTGGCTTTAGATGGCCGCGTGTTCGAAATGCTGAGTGAACATACCTGCCAGGGCTGGCTGGAAGGATATTTACTGACTGGGCGCCACGGGTTTTTCTCCTGCTACGAGGCCTTCATTCACCTTATCGATTCGATGTTCAACCAGCATGCCAAGTGGTTGAAGGTCACGGGGAGTGAGATTCCGTGGCGGAGACCCATTGCGTCACTCAATTATCTCTTGACCTCCCATGTGTGGCGGCAGGATCACAATGGGTTTTCTCATCAAGACCCAGGGTTTATCGATCATGTGGCCAACAAGAAAGCCGAGGTCATTCGTATTTACCTGCCCCCTGATGCCAACAGTCTGTTATTCATCGCGGATAAATGTCTCCGAAGTCGAAATTTGGTCAATGTGGTTGTGGCCGGGAAGCAACCAGGCCTGCAATTTCTCAGTATGGATGCGGCCATCAAGCATTGTACGGCTGGCATTGGCATTTGGGAATGGGCCAGTAACGATAAAGGCGGAGAACCCGATGTGGTCATGGCCTGTGCTGGAGATATTCCAACTCTGGAGACGTTGGCCGCGGTGGACCTTCTTCGAAAGCAGGTTCCTGATCTGAAAGTTCGGGTGGTGAATGTTGTAAACCTCATGAAGCTTCAACCACAAAAAGAGCATCCGCATGGGCTGTCCGACAGGGAGTTCGATACCCTCTTTACGACGGATAAACCCATCATCTTTGCCTTTCATGGGTATCCCTGGTTGATCCATCGCCTGACGTATCGGCGAACCAATCATAAAAATCTCCACGTTCGGGGATATAAGGAAGAAGGCAAAACGACCACGCCTTTTGACATGGTCGTGCTGAACGATCTTGACCGGTTTCATCTGGTGGCAGATGTGATCGATCGTGTGCCCAAGCTTGGATATCTTGCGGCCTATGCCAAACAGGCTATCCGCGATAAAAAGATTGACCATAAAACGTACATTGCCGCGTACGGTGACGATATGCCGGAAATTAAAAATTGGAAGTGGCCCTATTAGTATTGGCTTCCTGTCCTTGCGGAGTTTCCTCAAAGAAACTGAAATGGACGGATTGGATTCACTCCAATAGCACAGGACTCTTCGGCTTTTTTATCTCTCCTGCACCCGCATCTCTATGAAAGCAATATCACTGATTTAATTATGACCTGTGAATGCCCCGTTATTACACTCTCTCCGCGGGACTACGACGCGGTGTTATTCGATCTAGACGGCGTTCTAACGAAGACGGCCCGCATCCATGCCATGGCCTGGAAAAAGCTGTTCGATAGGTTTCTCGAGCAACGGTCGGCAGAGACGGGCGAACCG
>QIDY01000118.1 GCA_003228495.1 Nitrospirota bacterium | reverse complement strand
TGTACCGCAATACGAGCACCGGGGATGTGACGGCCTCGCTGATGAATGGGCTGGTCGTGAGTAGTTCGGGCGTGATTACAGCGGCGGTGCCTTTAGAGTGGGTCATTGCGGGCGTGGGGGACCTGGACGGCGATGGGAAGGCCGACATTGTGTACCTGTACCGCAATACGAGCACCGGGGATGTGACGGCCTCGCTGATGAATGGGCTGGTCGTGAGTAGTTCGGGCGTGATTACAGCGGCGGTGCCGGCCGAATGGGTCATTGCAGGCCTAGTTGACCTGGACGGCGATGGCAAGGCCGACATTGTGTACCGCAATACGAGCACCGGGGTTGTGTCAGCCTCGCTGATGAATGGGTTGGTCGTGAGTATGTCGGGGGTCATTGCGACCGTTCCCTTGGAGTGGGAAATTCAACCCTAGGACACAGGCGAGCGACCGGTGTTCTCACGAAGAATTAAGGAGGAGCTTTCTCGGGATAAGAAAAACTGCCTCCTCCCGGTCAGGATGTTTAGGGGATCTGCCGGTGGTGAATATTGTACAAAACCATTCACCATCGGCCATGTCCTCACCTCAGTGATCTCCCTAAGTAGAAAAGTATCCTAGAATGTTATAGAATACCCTAGTGTATTTTTCCCAACATTCTCTTTAACTTTAGCGACTTTCCCCAGAATTTTTCTCCCCCTCTTCAATTTCAATATTGTTCTACGAGAACATTGACCAGTACTCCCCAAGGAAGGAATAGGAATCCATACCCATGATGAAATTGTGGATGGCTCTTTGTTTATTGATCGCGTCTAGCCTTCCAGCCACTGCTGCAGTGGTGCGGGAACCGTACTTGCAGTTGGTCACGCCGACCTCTATCACCATTGTCTGGCAGACCGACGTAAACTCGGCTGACACTAGTCGCGTCCAATATGGCCTCCAGGCGGGCAATTTGAACCAATTCGCGCTAGGGGCGGCGGTCATTCCCCCTTCCAATGCTGCGGTGAAGAATCATGTGGTGACGCTCACCGGGTTGAGTCCCGCCACCACCTACTTCTACAACGTGGGGACCGTGACTGATGGCGTGCAAGGTGGTGGGACCACGGAGCATTTCTTTGTCACCGCCCCGACGGTGGGGACGGCCACCCCGTTCAGAGCTTGGATACTTGGCGACTCGGGCAAGGGCAGTGCCAACCAAATGCTCGTGCGGGATGCCATGCTGACGGAGACGGCCCTCAATCCCCCTTCTCCGGACATCATCTTGCATGCCGGGGACCTTGCCTATGAAGATGGGACGGATCTGGAATTCACCACCAATCATTTTACCATCTATCAGACCATTCTCCGCCATACCCCTCTCTGGCCGACCCTGGGCAATCATGAAGCCCGCAATTCCAGCTCGACGCTAGGGCTTGGCCCGTACTATGAGGCCCATGTCCTGCCCACGAGCGGCGAAGCAGGCGGCGTCGCCTCAGGGACGGAGGCTTACTATGCCTTTGATTATGCCAACGTCCACTTCATTGTGCTGGATTCCATGGATAGTGACCGCACCCCTCCCGGCCCCATGCTCACCTGGTTGCAAGCGGATCTGGCGGCCACAAGTCAAGAATGGGTCATTGCCTATTGGCATCATCCTCCGTATACCAAAGGGTCACACGATTCCGACAACTGGGCAGACGGCGGCGGTCGCTCTACGGATATGCGTGAAACCGTTTTGCCCATGCTGGAAGCGGGCGGAGTGGACCTGGTGCTTGCTGGCCACTCGCACATTTATGAACGGTCGTACCTGATCGATCAGGCCTATGGCTATGGGAGTAGTCCGAACTTTGCCACGCCAACTTTTGGGACCCTACAAGCGAATGGCAACATTCTCGATGCCGGGGATGGCGATCCCTCGGGCGCAGGGGCCTATGAAAAAGAACCGGGCGGCTTGGCCCATGACGGCACGATCTATGTGGTGGCCGGGCATGGGGGAAAATCGGTAAGCAGCACGTTTGGTGGGGCACACCCGGTGATGTTCTTCTCGGAGGACGAGTTTGGCTCCGTGCTGCTGGATATCACTGGTTCCGTCCTGACCGTCCAGAATGTCCGCGCCACCGGGGCGATCACCGATACGTTCACCCTCACCAAGAAGAGCTTGGCCGACATTGTCTGGCGCAATACGGACACGGGGGATGTGGCGGTGTGGCTGATGAATGGGCTGACGATTGGACCGTTAGGCGTCCTCGGGGGCGCCGCAATGACCTGGGCCATTACGGGGACCGGGGATATGAATGGGGATGGCCAGACCGACTTGGTCTGGCGTGAGACGACCACCGGGGATGTCGGGGTGTGGTTGATGAATGAGTTGAACGCCCCCACCACGGGCGTGATTGCGGGGGCCGTGCCGGCTGCCTGGGTCCTGGCAGACGTGGGGGACCTGGATGGTGATGGTCAGGGCGACCTGGTCTGGCGCAATACGGACACCGGGGACGTGGTGGTATGGTTGATGAATGGGCTGACGATCGGGCCTTCGGGCACCCCCGGTAGCGCCCCCACGACCTGGGTCATTGCCGGGAGCGGGGATGTGGATGGGGATGGCCAGGCTGACTTAGTCTGGCGCGAGACAACCACCGGGGATGTGGGGGTGTGGTTGATGAATGGACTGACGGCCACGACCATGAGTGTGGTTGCGGGGGCCGTGCCGGCCGCCTGGACCATTACAGACGTAGGGGACCTGGATGGCGATGGCCAGGCCGACATTGTCTGGCGCAATACGGTCACGGGGGATGTGGCAGCCTGGCTGATGGATGGGTTGACCATCCTGGGTGGGTCGGGGAGCATTGCTGGCGGCGTGCCCTTAGAGTGGGTTATTGAGGATATGGGAGACCTAGACGGTAATGGGAAGGCTGATTTGGTCTGGTGCAAGCCGAGCACTGGAGATGTGGGGGGTTGGCTCATGGATGGTTTAGGCGTGGAAGGATTGGGGATCATTGCGGGCGGTGTGCCGTTAGAATGGGAAATTCAATAGGCGACTTCTCACTGGGATTAGGAGGTTTGAAGATATATCTTTTTTGACAGGGTGGCCGGGCGGAGATTGGTTTGGTAGAAGATTGAACTAATATTTTACTTAATGGTTTTTCTGTCGATACGTCAGATCTAGGTCATTATCGATAATGCCTAGTTTTCAATGAGGCACTTCTTAAAGTGGCGACACCAGCGATTCCGTTCATACGGAGACTGTTTTCGCCCCTGCTGGTCTTTTCTGACCCTCTACCGAGCATAGATCTGTATGCATGGTGGTGTGACAGAGGAAAGCCCGTGAGGGGTTTCTTCTGTCGATTACCTGGACGTTGAGTTCTTTTTAAAAAGTCCGCTGAGATACATGGGTGGTTTGAATGGTATTGCTGCTAAGACATGAGTTTGCTACAAACACCGGTAGGTGATGAAAGAAGATGGCAAGACGGGGTCATTGTAATGTTTTATGGGTCGTGGTCGACATTGGATTTTGCATAGAGAATTTTGATAATTTGTTTTCCTGAGTCTTCAAGAAAGTCTTGCTTCTCTGATCCCCTTCAGTAGGCTTCCCTGGATTTCATGAGAGTTCATTCTTCTTCTCGCTTTGTTTTACAATGTGGTACCCATTGGCTTCCTATTGTGGTCTATTGGATTGGAGCAGCATCTTAAGCTGCGGATTAGGAGAAAGCGGTCAAGCCCAATTTTAAGCTTGAGAGATTTCCTGATGAAGGGGATTCCCGCAAATTATTAACAGTCAATATTTTACCGTATCTCACCCAATGTCTCCGTATGAACATCTTGTCTTTCACAATTCTAAGGTTACCCGTGCACTGCGGGCACACTTGAACCGTCTCCGGGCCGTAAATCATTGGTTTGCCCGTTTTTCCGGGTAAGGTGCCGAAGGGGTTTACCTATAGTGCGTTAACTATCGGATGAGCCTTCACCCCCCATCCCAATCTTTTGTTCCTTTTTGGAATGAAGCCCTCAAGGGCGAGGGAATTTTGAAATGTCTGAGTTGAAGGTTCAATAGCCATAAATGCCATATTTCTCAATTTCACCAAAAGAAATGGTTGCCAGTTTTTTTTGTAATCGTAGTCTCATCACCACCTTGGTTAAGCGCGAAATCGTCGGGCGCTATCGAGGTTCGGTCCTGGGAATTGCCTGGTCATTTTTTAACCCGCTGCTCATGCTTGTCATCTATACTTTTGTGTTTACGGTTGCATTCAAGGCGCGGTGGGGTACAGGTGATGAAGAAAGCAAAGCTGAATTCGCAATCATCCTTTTCGCTGGCCTGATCGTGCATGGGCTGTTTGCAGAATGTATCAACCGCGCTCCGGGATTGATTCTCTCTAATGTGAATTACGTCAAAAAAGTGGTTTTTCCTTTGGAGATTCTCCCTTGGGTCGCTTTCGGGTCGGCCTTGTTCAACGCCACTATCAGCCTGGTGGTGTTGCTACTAGTACAGCTCCTCATCAGTCAACAAATGCCCTGGACGGCAGTGCTTTTCCCTCTCATCCTGATCCCGCTAGCGTTTGCCACAATGGGATTCGCGTGGTTTCTTTCGGCATTTGGTGTGTATGTGCGCGATATTGGGCAAATCACCGGCGTGTTCACTACCGTGTTGTTGTTTGTCTCCGGCGTGTTCTATCCGATAAACGCTTTGCCTGCGCCATATCAAGGCTGGCTACAACTCAACCCGCTCGTTTTCATCATTGAGGAAGGGCGCAATACCTTAATTTTTGGGCAACTGCCGGACATGAGGCAATGGGCCATCATGCTGGTGGCGGGGATGTTGATCGCAGGGGCAGGCTTTGCCTGTTTCCAGAAAATGCGCAAGGGGTTTGCCGATGTCCTCTGAGAAGCCACACACAGTTCCTTTGTCTACTTTAGGAGGGGCGGAATGGGGCGAGGGAGCAACGGCAAAGGAATCTTCAACCAGTGATATGGCTATCCAGGTCCAGAATCTTTCCAAGTGCTACGAAATTTATGATCGGCCGCATGACCGGCTCAAGCAATGGTTCTTCCCGCCATTGCAAAGACTTATCCTGAAAAATCCACCCAAGCAATATTACCGCGAATTTTGGGCATTGAGGGACGTGTCGTTTGAGGTCAAAAAAGGTGAGACGATTGGTATCATTGGGCTGAATGGATCAGGAAAATCAACACTCTTGAAACTGATCTGTGGAATCTTGTCCCCTACGAAGGGCACAGTCGAATCGCAGGGACGAATTGCCGCATTATTGGAGCTTGGTAGCGGTTTTAATCCGGAATTTACCGGGGTTGAAAATGTCTATTTGAATGGAACGGTTTTGGGTTTGAGTGAAAAGGAGATCGACTCGAAATTCGACGATATTGCCAGATTTGCGGATATTGGGGAATTCATTTACCAGCCGGTCAAGCGATATTCTTCCGGTATGTATGTTCGGTTGGCCTTTGCAGTTATGGCCAATGTGGATGCCGACATTCTGGTGATTGATGAAGCGTTGGCGGTTGGTGATATGCTGTTCTCTCAAAAATGTATGAGGTTTTTACGCAATTTTAAAAATGATGGCACAGTATTCTTTGTAAGCCACAACTCTGGCGCTGTTGTGAATTTGTGCGACCGTGCCGTGTGGTTGGATCGTGGTGAGGTTCAGGCGATTGGGCGAGCAAAACATGTTGCTGAAAGATATCTTGCTAAACGTTACCAATCCTCCGTAAAAGCAGAATCCCTTTCAAAGGGTGACAACCCGGTTGACAAGGCCAATAACCAGGAATTGCCTGGCGAACCAACGGACTTGTCATTTCGTGATATGCGAATGAGCTTTATCAATCGTTCAAATTTACGAAATGATATTCGTGTTTTTGGTTTTTCCTCGCATACACGAGGCTTCGGAAATGATGGGGCCCGTATGACTAATGTACGACTATCAGATAGGGATGGTCAGCAACTCTCATGGATAGTCGGGGGAGAATTCGTTCGCCTCCTTATCGAGGCAAAAATCTTGGTACCCTGCAATAACATTATTATGGGGTTTAATTTCAAAGACCGACTTGGTCAGGTGCTGTTCGCACAAAATACGTATATAGACTATTGCCTAAAGCCGGTTGAAGCCAAGACTGGCGAGGTCGTTGAAGCAGTTTTTACATTCCGGATGCCAATATTGCCACGAGGTGCATATGCTGTGGATGTCGCTATTGCGGATGGAGTTCCGCCAGATGTTGCCCAACTACAATGGCTTCATGATGCCATTGTCGTTGAATCGCATTCATCCAGTGTGTCTACAGGTCTCATTGGAATTGCTTTTGACCACATTGAGATTAGAAAGAATCCTGATACCCTTGGTGCGATGAGGGAGTGCCAGGATGAAAATTAAGCCTGCGTTGTTTTTGCATATTCAGAAAACCGCTGGAACTTCGATTGTTGACTTGGCAAGACTTTCCTATGGTTCAGATAATGTTGTGAGTCACGGAGACTATCTTAACGGTCGGACAGACGATGAACTAGAAAAGATAGTTAACGCGAGAGGAAAGGCTCCTAGCGATTTTAAAGACTTCCCATTTGTTTCAGGCCACTTTGGCTTTGATTTTGCTCGGCAAATAATGGATGAACGTTTTTCATTTACTTTTTTGCGCAATCCCATTGAAAGAGTGTTGTCTTATTATTATTTCTGCAAGAGTCGCGATCCTAAGGAGTTCGAAATTTACGCGCTGACGGAACAAGTATCACTAGATGAATTTTTGCAGTTGGGTTTAAAGGTTCCTGCAGTAAAAGCATGTATTTGGAACAATCAAGCTTGGCAGCTCGCCCACGGTTATGGGAATTCAGATGGACGCAATATTTTGTGCTTTGAACCAGAAGAGATTCTTGAACTGGCAATTCGGCATCTTGAGGATTTTTCTTATATAGGCTTTGCGGAGACATTTGAGGACGACCGAAATACAATTCTTGCAGCTCTTGGAATAGTATCCCCTGAGGACAAAATTGTTTCCAATGCTAATCCAGGACGGCCAACCTCGAAAGATTTACCACGGTCGACCATGAATCTCCTGGAAGAACTTACTCATCTGGATCGGGCTCTTTATAAAGAGGCATGGTCAAGGCGAGATTCGTTTTTGAAAAGACTTATAAGGAGAAAACTAAGAATATGGTTAACCAAAGCCAACCCCCTCAGGACGAACTTACGCGCATACGCCATAGCTATCTTGAACTGATTCAGTCATGCCTGACTGGTAGCGTCTATCGAGATTTACCTCACGCGCAATTTGGCTTAAACACGTTTGACTCTCACCTGCGCGAGCACGGTTTGGACTGGCCAGCACAGGCACAGACCATGATTGGAGAAAAACGGATGGCCAACCTACGAGCTTTAATGGAATCGGTAATAGCCGACAATGTGCCAGGTGATTTTATAGAAACCGGGGTATGGCGTGGAGGCGCATGCATTTTTATGCGCGCGATTTTATATGCTCACAATATAGCGGATCAATGTGTTTGGGCAGCAGATTCTTTTGAAGGATTGCCCGTGGCCAATGAATTGAAATATCCCGCCGATGCTGGTTCTAGTTTTCATACTTACAAGCCACTTGCCATATCACTTGAGCAGGTTCGGGAAAACTTTCGTGCCTATGGTTTTTTAGACCAACAGACAAAATTTCTTAAAGGCTGGTTCAGGGATACCTTACCGACTGCTCCTATTCGGCAATTGGCATTGATGCGGTTGGATGGTGACATGTACGAATCAACCATGGATGCACTGACTAATTTGTACCCAAAACTCTCACATCAAGGGTACGTCATTGTTGATGATTACCATGCAGTATCTGCTTGCAAGGCAGCGGTACATGATTATTGCGATGCGAATGGAATACACCCAGAAATTATCGACATTGATGGTGTAGGTGTTTACTGGAGAAAGTCCGATACGACCAGGCACGATAGTGTCAGTGCGGCGCTGGGCCCTTCGGGCATGTCGCATGAAATGCAAATTTCCAGTCTGAAGGAGGCGCTGATTAAGTTAACCCAAATGGTAATTGCCTATCTCAAGCAGTCATTAACCGACCGAGATGGCGAAGTTGCCAAACTCAACCAATCATTGGCTGATCGAGATGGCGAAGTTGCCAAACTCAACCAATCATTGGCCGAGCGAGATGGCGAAGTTGCCAGACTCAACCAATCATTGGCCGAGCGAGGTGGCGAAGTTGCCAGGCTCCAAAAGGAAGTATCAGTACTTTATTCGTCTACTAGCTGGCGGATAACAAAACCTTTGCGTTTAGTAGGAGATATTATACGTGGCAGCCAAGGTAATTAGGATAAGGTACGTCCCCAGCATAAGGTTAATTCTGAAATGGTTAATTCTTCAATCACTCGCGACGTTTCACCGAAATTTATTTGGGAAGATGACTGACGTCTAAAAAATACCGGTAGAGCCCTTAGCATGCTACATCGCAAAACACCGTAAAGCTAAGATCATCAAGCTGTATTATGGAATCAATCAAGCTGATCATTCTGCCATGGAAACGATATTGTCTACTGAGTTTCCCAATAGGGATATTGATATAAGAATGTTGATCTTATTATTGACGATGCGTCACATCTGTACGAGGGAACTCGCGAAGCCTTCAGCATCAGTTTTCCTTATTTAAAAAATGGTGGTCTCAATATCATTGAGGATTGGGCTTGGCCGCATTGGGCGGGGGACTGCCGGAAAAAGGATCATGCATTTTTTAGCGAGAGGAAATCCTTGAGCAATCTGCTTATCGAATTGTCCATATTAGCGGCCAGCTGTCCCGGCTTTATCAAAAACATTGTGGTTGAACAGAACGTCATTACTGTATGTAGAGGTGATGAAGCATTGCCTGAGGGTAAATTTAACATTGGGGATCATTATTTGTTGCGAGGAAAGCATTTTGGCGCATGGTTATAACGTCACTTGAGTACCCTTGGGGCAATAACCATGAGTAAGTTTCATTCAGCACTCGTTAAGAAAGAACGCCTGCTACCAGGCATTCACGGACTTCGAGGAGTCGCAGCGTTAGCTGTGGTGCTCTATCACCTCGTACATATTGGAGGTATTGAACCACCAAATGTATTCGAGTTTATTGGGCGAGACTTTGGCTATAGCGTACACTTGTTTTTTATTTTAAGTGGTTACTCGCTTATGTACTCAACTGAGCCAAGAATTAATCGCCCGGCTTGGTTGTCCGATTACCTCATCAAGCGATTTTTTAGGATTGCTCCATTATTTTATTTCATGGTGGTCTTCCAGATAGGTTCCGAAGGCTTCTCGGGTAGTTTGACTAATCTTTTTCTTAATCTGACATTCACTTTTGGGTTTGTACCTTTTACAGGAATTGTGTGGGGCGGATGGGCTGTTGGTGCGGAAATGATTTTCTATGCGATATTTCCGGTCCTTCTTTTAACTATTCGGACACATAGGGCCGCCCTCATATTTCTCATAATCAGTATTGTGGTCTGTTACTTCATCCGGTCGGCACTTCACACTCAGCATATAAATTTAGCATCTCCACCCAAGTGGGATTGGAGTTATTTTTCATTTGCTTCCAACATATGTTTTTTCGTTATGGGCATATATGTTTTCCGAGCCCGCCAGCAATTGAAGAAAGAATCTATTATGAACGTGATCATCCCCTTGATAGCAATGACGATAATTAGTTGGCTGATGCTTTTTGACGGTGGGAAGTATTTCGATGGTAGTGGAAGATGGGATATCGTGGTTTGGGGTTTCGGTTTGGCTGCATTATGTCTATGGCAAAGCGCCCAGCCGAGTTTTTTGATTGCTCATGGACTATTGCAATATTTAGGAGAGCGAAGTTTTAGCATCTATCTGGTTCATCCGGTCGCTATTATCTATTTAAAAAGCTATCTTTTTGAGAGTTACGAGAAGCTTCTGCCGCTTGTTGGGGCTCATGCGTTTTTTGTATGTGCCGTTTTGAT